>JAHPYZ010000001.1:99308-125880 GCA_019058425.1 Promethearchaeota archaeon | reverse complement strand
GAACCCGCGGCCTTTCGCATGCCAAGCGAACGATCTTCCACTAATCCATAGGCCCAATATTATGTATTAAAAAACACTCCCAAATAATTAAATTTTATTATTTTAGGAGTCATTTAGCATATATTTTTAAGATTCTTCTATTTTTTCTGCCATATAAGGTTTCAATATCTTAATAGCTGTAATATATAGTGGTATTAAAGATAATTCTATAAATATGGAGATTATAAATGGTGCTTGTGTTCCTAAGTGATCCCATGCTAGTCCTCCTATGATGGGGCCTAAGATAGCTCCGAGGAAACTCATCCATTGAGTTATACCAAATATTTTACCTCTATGTCCTTTAGATATGCGACTAAGTACATTTTGCAATACTAAAGAACTTGCCCATGCTAATGTAACATCAAATGTTAAAATAATACCAAACATTATTCCAGAAACGCTATTCACTATAAGCCATGTTACAAGGGCTCCGAAGCCACTTATAAAGGTTATAGCTATTTGAGGTTTAATACTGTCAGCTATTCTGCCCATCCGTGGAGCGAGTAACAAAGATATTATTTGACTAGGGAAATAGATAATCATTACCATTATTGGGTCAGTTACATTTAATTCATTTATTAAATAAACTTGAAAAAATGGTGGTGCAATTGTTTGATTTGCACTACTAGTCATAAAGACAGTTATTAAAATGATAAAACCTATAAGAAAACCAAGAGATACCTTTAATGAAAATGTATCATTATCTCGTTCTGAATCAATTAGTATGTCATCAATCACTTTATTTGTTGATAGATTCGTCTGATTAAAGTGAATCTCATATGTCAAATTTTCATCTACATTCTTATGAAAAACAATACCAGCATAAATGTTAGAGATTGTAAATAAAACTAATGGGGAATACACTATGAATAGATTATTCGGTATGTATAAGTTTGCTAACAAAAAGATGAGAAAACTTACAATTGACCCAACTAAATTTCCTATACCGAGCATTCCAAATTGCTTCCCAAATGCTGAGGAACGAAATGTTTTATGAGATTTCTCAGAAATCAGTGTATTCAAAGGACTCCAAAAAAAACCAACAAAAAATCCAAGTATAAAAAGTCCTATTGCGAATATTATTAAAGAAGAAAGAATTATTCCAAGATACATGAGGATATAGCACGCAGCTCTACCAAAACTTCCTATTAATACTAAAAGCTTCTTAGATACTTTATCCGTGAGATAGCCTACAATAGGTGTGCTTATTAATCCTCCAAGAGTTTGACTTGCAAATGTTAATCCCATCTCAGTACCTGATGCCTCAAGGAGTTGGGCTGTAACATATGGTATTAAAAATGTAAAAAAGAAGAACCCTAAACTATTCCAAAAGACTATTCTAATCATTGGAACAAAGTCAGGAGTAATTTTAAGATCTGTTTCATCCGATTTATTAGATTTTAGCATTTTATAAGATACAGTATATAATTGAATAATTGCTTATTTGGAATTTGTAATTAAAATAAAATTTAGTTCTTACTTAAAATTCATTCTTTTTGAGATGTAGATATTTAAATTATTTATTTACTATAATTTTGATTTTATCATATTTTAGAGAAATAATCGAACAACCATTTACTTTCTATATTACGAAGATTAAAACTATTAAACTAAAATTAGTAAGAAAAATTTTCTTAACTTTCACTAACAGTTTCAATTGAATCAAGTTGTCGAATATTAGTAAAAAGATAGAATGTTACCGTTGTTGTAATGTAGAGGCTAGCACTTACAAAGAATAAGGGCCCTACACCATAAAATTCTGCTAAGGGTCCCGCAAGTATCGATCCTATTGGCATACTTACAAATGACAGGGTATTGTCGATAGAAACAATTCTTCCTAATTTGTCATGTGAAACACTTGTTTGTAAAATTGTAAAATATAAAGAATTTATAAATGGCATTGTAAATCCTCTTATTGCGGAATATAACATCATAAGAGAAAAGAATCCATAAGGGACAAATGAAAATAATGCGTATACAACACCGTGTATAAATATTGCTAAAGTAATTATGGGTAATTTATGTTTCCATTTCTTTTTAACCGATGTAATAATGCCTCCTATTAGCATTCCTATATTAAATGAAGTTGAAATTATTGCATAATTAACTACTGTTCCATTATGGAGAACTTTGACATAGTAAGGTAACAATGTCCCAATTGGTTGCATGAAAAAATTGCATAACATAGCTTCAATGATTAAAACTAGAAGTCCTGGTACTGAAATTAGGCTTTTGAATCCTAATCTAAATTCTTTCAAAAAAGGACCTGGTTTGTGATGTTCTCCTTCTTTTATTATAGAAGGAATCTTAATCAAGATTAAAGGAATTAAAGCAAATAGATACGAAAAAATATCAATCCAGAGAGCTTGTTCAATTGTAAGGAATACCATTACAGTTCCGCCAATCACGGGGCCAACTATATGAATAAACCCTGTTAATAAGAAATTAATGCTGTTAATTCTACTTAATTTATCTTTTGGCACCATAGTCGGAATTATAGCACTCTGTGCGGGCATATGGAAAGCTTGACAGACAGCACGAAATGCACCAAAGAAGTAGAGCATCCAATACTCCATAATATTATATATAAAAAACAAGTAGAGTACAAATGTTGAAAATGCTTGAAGTGAATCGAATATAAGTATTATCTTTTTTCTATCAAATTTGTCCGCTACAACTCCCCCTATTAATGATGCTAAGACTAGTGGTACAAAAAAAGAAATTGATCTAATTGAAAGTGCTATGGCACTTTGCGTAGTCTCCGTGAACCACCAGGTTAAACAAAAGGACACTATACTCGAGCCCATAATGGAAACTAGTTGCCCTGACCAAAAGAATAGGTAACTTTTGAAAGAACTTCTATCTGCCGTTGCTTCCATGCTCTAAAGAATTTAATTTATTCTAAAAATGAAAGATTTCATCTTATTTCTTTTGTTAAAAGAACATTTTAATATAAAATTTTCATATGATAATTAGATTCGTTATATTAGATCACTATTTTACATCATTTCCTGAAATTCATCTGTTTTGAGTTCTTCAAATTCAAGTAATCTAATTTTAGAAAAGAAATAATCAATATTTTTTAAGTGGATATTTATCTAATCCAGATTTAAGTGATCTTTTTTCCCATAACCCAAAAATCACTACAACAACAATAATTGCTGCTATAATACAACTCCATATCAGAATTTCGAGATAGGGAGCCCCAATATATATACATAAGCCGTTGTTCAAATATATATTTCCAAGACAATAATATTCTTCGATACACTTTGCATTTCCCGAGAGAACATTACCCGAAATAGTATTATAATTACTTTGATCAGTGAGATATACTCCATGGTATCGATTCCCCTTTATAGTATTATCAGATACAACATTATGAGAGTTATCCTGATATAACCAAATCCCATAACTATTATTATTAGCAATATTTCCTGAAATAGTGTTATATTTACAACTACTTAAACGTATCCCCGCCTCACTGTTGCCATTTAGGATATTACTTGTAATGATATTGTTTTTACAGGCGCCTAAATATATCCCATCGGCACTCCTCCTTCCACCTATCCAAGCTAGAGTTCCACCATCGTTTGCGGTATTGCCTGTTATGATGTTATTATCACAGTATGTTAAAATTATTCCAAAGCCGCCATCACAGATATTTGCAGTATTTCCTGAAATAACATTATTATCACATTTATATAATCTTATACCACCACTTCCAGTGTAATTTGCGGTATTACCCGAAATTATATTGTTATTACTATTTTTTAAGTATATTCCATAAGCAAGTGTGTACCCGTATTTTTCAGTATCACTAACGGTATTTCCAGATATTGTGATATTATTACAATCTTGTAATAAAATTCCATGATAGTTTAAAGAACAATCATTATTTATTATTTGGGAGTTGTTCACGTTAACAAATTCAATTCCCGCATTAGGATCTGCTGCATGACCAATACTACAATTTTTAATTATAAAGGGTACATTTGAGTTTTCTATGAGGATACCAGATTCAGGGAAGTAGTTATTACCCAATCTTCGATAATATATGGATCGTAATAACTACCATTTCCGGTACATATTCCCGCATCCACAGCTTCAGTCCAATTATTATCGATATGTATTCTACCTGACACTTTTGAGAGAAGCAAATTATTTTTATCTAAATTAATATTATCGCTGTACTCTGATTGCCAAGTATTATAGTTTGAATTAATCCAACGATCATAAGCCAACATTGACGATAAAATGAGAAGAATTCCCATTGTTAATAAAATTACAATATTAATTTTTTTTTTGATTTCATCGTCTTTTGCTAGTATTATTTAAGAATTACTTATATAAAGGTTTGTTTTACCGTAGAATTTTTATTAAATGATCGTGAAACGATGATTTCACGAATTTAGACTCTATTTTCCTTTTCAGTAATCTCAGCAACTTGCTTGTGATATTTTAATCTAAAATATCTAGGTAATAATTTCAAGTTTTAAACCTAAATTTAAAAAATTAAATTTCTTTCTCTTGAATTAATTGATTAATATTCTTAATCTAATCAAAAGTGATATTGAATGGTAGATTATTATCTAAAAAATAAACCAAAATTAATGAAAAGATTTGAGTACTCTCTAAAAATTGCTAAAGATCTCTTAATGGAAAGATTTGATCAAACTAAAGCAGATGATCTGATCAATCAGATTCGAAACAAATATGAAGATCTTTTAACCAAAATGCCTGATGTCGGAGGAAAAAAGAACTTTCTTATCTCAACATTAACAGATAAAGTATCATTATTAGCAATGTTTTTAATTCTTGAAAAGGAAGGTTATACATATCGAGAAATTGGGGAATTTGCTATAAAATTTACGGAGATTGAAACTAAAAATGCTATGGAACGAGCAGAAAAAAAAGGAATAAATTTATTAGAACTTTTCTTCAATGATGTTTTCCTTAATTCTGCAAGAACTCACTGTAATGATACGTTGAAAAGGAAATATCCTGATAATTGGGTTATGGAATTCGTGGACGGAACTAATGAGGTTTTCGACTATGGTATGAACGTTTCTGAATGTGCGATTCATAAAGCATATAAAAGATTTGGAGCAGAGAAATACGCTCCATTTGGTTGTCTCATTGATTATGCTCAAGGGAATGTTCTTGGATTTGGTCTAACACGTACTAAATCACTTGCAAATGGAGCTCAGGGTTGTGATCATCGATATACAAAGACAGGTAATACTCCTAAAGCATGGCCACCTGAAACTTTTCCTGAATATACTGGCAAATTTGAGTAATTAATTTTCCTTTTTTTTAATTTATTTTATATAAAATTAACTATATGATTTGGTAAAACTCATAAGAAAATAATTATTAAAATGAGGTAATTATTCCTTTTTCATTTTATAATTATTTCAAGAATAATTTTTATCATAAAATTTTAAATTTTAATAATTTTGGTTATAAACAATGGAGTATCATACGTTTACTTCTCCATTTGGTACTTTTAGTATTGTATGGAAAGGAAAAGAACCGAATTTTAAGATTCAACGTATTTTTGTTAGCGATCCAAAGCAAAAATCAGAGAAGAAATTATTAAAATCTTTCAATTCGATTAAAGAGGGATCTTCACCTTCAATTGAATTACTTGGTAAAAATATTAAGAGTTTCTTAAAAGGTGTGGACATTAAATTTGACTTAGGAATACTAAATTTTCATAAATGTAGTGAAACTCAGAAGAAAGTACTATTATCTGAGAATGATATTCCACGAGGGTGGGTAAGTACGTATAAGAGAATTGCATATCATATAGACATAAAAAATGGAGCCCGAGTAGTAGGTAATTCCTTAGCTAGAAATCCATTTCCAATTGTAATACCATGTCATCGTGCAATTAAGTCAAATGGAGAGCTTGGAGGATATCAAGGTGGAATTAAAATGAAACGAAAGCTTTTGGAACTGGAAGGAGTAGAATTTTCTAGTAAAGGAAAAGTAATTACAGAGAGAATTTATTATTAATTTTATAAGGTATCTATTATGAAAAGAATTGGAATCTTGGGAGGAATGTCATACGAATCCACAATAAAGTATTATGATTTACTTCTCGAAAAATATTATGAGAGATTTAATAATTATCATTATCCGGAAGTTTTAATTTTTAGTTTGGATTTTCAAAAGTTAATTGACCTTGAACTTGGAGCAGATAAAGAGAAGTATATAGAATATTTAATGAGTGGCATAAACGCATTAGAAAATGGAGGAGCAACTTTTATAGCAATGGCAGCAAATTCACCACATGCAGTTTATAGTGATTTGGATAAATTATCAAGAATACCAATTTTGAGTATCATAAAGGTTACAGCTGAAAATGCATTGAAAGAAGGAATGAAAAAATTGCTACTTCTTGGGATAAAATTTACGATGCAAAATACTTTCTATCAAGATTATTGTAAAGAATTAGGAATTGAAGTTATGACACCCTCTAATGAAGAACAGGATTTAATAGATAAAATAATATTTGATGAATTAGTAATTGGTCTTTTTAAGCGTGCATCAAAAGGAAAGTTGCTCCAGATTATTAGTCAATACGATGTAGACGGAGTTATTTTAGGATGTACCGAATTACCATTGATATTAAATCAAAATGATACAGAAATTAGATTACTTGATACATTAGAAATTCATGTTGACGCAATCTTAGACTACTACTTATCATTAGATTAGATTAATGTAAGTTTTTTTAAGGCTCAAATGCTATTTATCATAATCACATTTAGTGGTAATAGCTTATTGGACGCTTTCAATTTACTAAGGTGAAATTCAAAGATTTAGCACCTATAATATTAGTCATGGTGTTGCTTTTTCTGTCAACAGCATGTGCTAATATGCTTATCCCTAGTTATACTGCGATCCAAGAAGAATTTAACATTCCAGAAGCATTGATTGCTGTCCCTGATGCTTTTTTTGTTTTAATCAGTGCATTTTTTGCATTACTTTGGGGTTATTATACGGATCGAATTAATAGAAAAGTGGTTATTATGGCGGGAGCATTTTCATGGACTATTGGGATGATTTTTACAGCTATTTCAGGTACCTATCTAGTGTTAGTAATTTCTAGAGTTGCGAGTGGTGCTGGATTAGGATGTGTTTTACCAGTAGGCTATTCAATTATTTCAGATGCTATACCTCCGGAAGAAAGATCTGGGTGGTTTGGAACTTTAGCAATTTTAAGTTCAATATCGAATGGAGCTGGTCAAGGATTATCTTCTTTTCTGGGACCAATATTTACATGGCGTTTTCCATTCATCTTACTTTCAGTAATAAGTGTGATAGTAGTGATTATTCTCTTTTTTGTTAAGATCCCTCAACGTGGAGCTAGTGAAGATGAATTATTAGAGCTTATTGAATTAGACCTAGAATATAGTTATAGAATTTCAAAAGAGGATCTTAAAACAATAGTCAAGAAAAAATCAAATCGTTATTTAATACTTCAAGGATTCTTCACAGTTATCCCGGGTACAGTATTAGTATATTTTACAACTTCGATGTTAATGCTTCAGTTTTTTAATCATCCACTATTTCCTGAAGAAATAAGACTTCAAACAGCGACTATATTTGCAGGTATGGTTGGTATTGGGTATATACTCGGCAACAGTGTCTTTGCTCGTTTAGGAGATACATTATTTCGGCGAAACAAAAAAAGTAGGGCTCGACTCGCAACAATATGTTTGATTCTTTCAATACCATTCGCATTAATTATGCTCCTTTCATTACAACCCATTGATCCCGCAAGGTTAAATATCGTTTATCCTAGCCCCATTCCGACTGATGAGCTCTTTTCCTACATTTTACGTACTATTGGAGAAATATTTGTAGTTTATCCTACTTTTATTATATTCTTCATTTTTGCTTTAATGGCTTCAATGTTAGGGGCGGGACCTGTAGCAAATAAAAACGCAATTATGATAGATGTTAATATGCCAGAACATAAGGGGACAGCTGCTTCTTTTTTCAAACTCTCAGAACAATTGAGTAAAGGAGTGACATTATTGGTATCATATACACTTATTTCTATTTTTGGAAGTATCTTTAATATGATATTTTTTAGTATTTTTCTATGGATCCCCGCAGCAATCTTTTGGTTATTAGCAAGTAGGGATGTAGAAAAAGATATGATTAATAAATCAAGAATTCTTTCTGAAAGGAAACAAGTTAGTTTAATTGATTATATTTTCGAGTTGGAAATCCAGATGGATAGGGCAATTCAAAAAGTTCAAGATTCTAAATATTATATTGGAATAGATCAAAATAAATATAACCAATTACTAAATGACGCTTTAACAATATATAAATTCTGTGAGCGTGAGGGTACTACTCGGAGTATAACAAATATAGAAAAAAAAGCACATATTATGTATTTAAGAGTATTATTACTAAGACAAGATACTCACAAAATTTTTATACAATTAGCAAATCAAAATCTAAATCCCATAGAAAAAAATCGGTTTAACAACGAATTGAGGCAAATTTATTATAGAATAAACGATTGGGAAAAAAGTACATTTGGTAAAATACAAACCTACTATGAAGATGCATACTTAAAAATAGTTGAAGCGAGATTAAATCAGAGAATTGATTTATTAAAAGGTTTACTTAAAATATCTGAGGCTATTAAGACATATGAACGTGTAAAATACTTATTAAATGAAAGACTTGAAATTGTCAATGAAAAACACGATTTATCTGAAGAAGAATCAATAGTACGAGATAAAGAGCAAGAACTTTATGATAAATGTGTCAATTCCTTAAACGCTACAATTAAGCTAAAAGAGGAAATTGAATATGCAATTGACCAATTAGAAGAGAAAGGGATTAATAGAGACGATTTACGAAAAATTTCAGACCTTGCTCTAGAGTATAAAGTAGATCTTAGTGATGTGATTGTTGATACCTTTAAACAAGTAGATGAAACTAAGAATGCACTCATTGAGACTTTAGAAAAAATTGACGGAATATTTCATCAATATGAAGAATGGAAAGAAGTTGATCTCAAAGTTTTTTAAAATCACTAGTTATTCATTTCACATTTTAATAGTTCTAGCATCTCTTGCCTTTCATGATCAGAAAGGTCATAGGGAGTTTTACCCTTATTATACGCATAATCTGGAGAGTTTGGATTAAAACATAAATTTACTAATAAAATCAAACAATTTCTGACTCGAATTGCATTTGAAATTTCTTTATCGAGATCCTGCATTAATTTAATTAGAGCATGATATCTCTTTATTTCACTATTCTCACAGATTTCCAATATTTTGTCTAAACAGTCAGCCATATTGCTTTTAAAATCTCTTAATCTATACCTATTTGTGCATTGCTTAAGCAATTACATAACGAATCGCATATTTAATTGTATTTATTGTCTCTTTTCTCATAGGAAAAAAGGTATTTACTTTTCTAGTATTCTAGAAAGGATCTTTAATTTCAACAAATAGTAATCCCATTCTCTTAGGGAATATTCCAATTCGATCCCCATTTTTTACTTCTTTCTCCAGCCCAGAATATTTACTATTAACGAAAATATGACTTATTTCTGTCTTATTTATATTTAGTTTATCCAAAATATCTAAAACATGCTTAATATCATTGATTTCGATGTTCAATGTACTGGTCACTCCATGGTAACCATTAAATTGCAGTGTTTTTTCCCTTAAATCTCCATATAGTTTAACAAGAAGTGTCATAGGACATTAAATGAGTCAATTGAAGCTAGCAAATAAAAAGATAGTTTTATTATTAATAAAGCAAGCCAGCTCTAATTTAAATCTTCCTTTTATATATAAAAATTAGCTATATTTAATATTAGAAAGGATTATTTCCCACTATTAAGCTTCTATACTTTCAACAAATGTTTCAATAGCTTGTTCTAAATCAATAATGTCCTCAACATCTTTTATTTCAGAGCTTGCAAGCCTATTGAGAAATTCTTTTAAGATTTTTTCTTTAGCTTTGTCTGTAGGAAATAAAAGACTACTTTTATAATGTTCCCAATCCAAAATGTTTGTAAAGATAAGAAAAAGGACTTCCACATGCGAATAATCAATTAAATCTTGGAGTTTCTCTTTTGTGATCATTACTTTAGTATGATCTGTATAAAACTCAGATAAATCATCGTAATAATTAGTTAATCGGGCTATATTATCCAATTGGGTACGAAGTGCTGATTGATTTATTGGACTTTCTTCATCTCTGTACATAATATCAAAATATGTATTTAAAAAGTCCTTTAATTTCTGCAACTTTTGTTGGAATACGCGAGTTTTCACAATACGCTCAAACATAGGTGACTCCTTGTATCGGTAAAATTTCAATTCGAATTTGACGATATCTAAAATATCAAAAAATAACTCACGAATATCAACCTGTTCTGCCATTCTTTTCTCCTCGATATTACATTCTTACAGATTTATTTAGCTATTGGTAAAAATTATTCTTTAATAGTACAATTCTAAATAAATTTACCAGTATTTATATTTTTATTTTTAGATTTGTAAAAAAGAGTCATCAATTCTTTTAAAATAATGCAATTTTATTAAAAATTTATTGGGAATGTGTGATCGGGGATAGCTGGTTCTATACGTTTAGAAGGAATTTTGTATCTTTCAATTCTTTTGACTAATTTCTTGAAGGAGAGAGCGTTTATGTGTATTTTAACTAGTCTAATAGGACAACGAATCATAAAATTCATGTTATTACGAGGAGATCTTCTCAATTGAAGAAATTCAGAATAGAAATTTCTTGCCTTCTGTTGCTTTTTTTGCTTTTCAAAAAGAATAAATCGCTCAGTTATTTTCTTTAGATCTTCTGAATCTCGGTAACAATAATAATTTGACGCCTTTAACGCCCATTTTATTGATTCTAATTGATATTTTGTAGGATTAAGATTTTTAAGAAAAGATATAGCTAAGGAAAAAAGGGAGATCATAAGATTCATAACTGTACTTCTAAGCATTTCTGGGAATGATATTTGGATACGTGGTCTAATTTTCTCTCGTAAATCATCTCCATAAAGTAATGTGCTATTTATTAAAACATTTCCAAGTACTATTTTCCTTGGAGCAAAAATCGAAGAAAATAATTTATTAACTCGAAAAATTTTATGAAAAATGACTTCCTCCCAGTATCTTCTTTTAGTTAGAAAATGACTCATAAATATACCAGTAGTCTGGCTTATTACTCCTAAGACTTTTTTAGAAAAGTGATCACTATACTCTCTAAAATTATGTTTAATTTCTAAAGTAATGAAATATTTCTCGATTTCTTTTATATGATGATTTGAAACTCTATCTTTAAAGATAATTAGTAAATCACAATCAGATATTTTCGTAATATCTTGCTTATTCTTAGCTCTTTGACTTCCAAATAGTAAAATTGATAAGACTTTATTGACTCCTATCTCTTTGTTAATCAGAGTAATAATATCTTTTATATAATTACGTGATTGGATATTTATTCCATTTAATTTGTTGGAAATCCTATCTTTAATCTTTTGATTACTCTCACTCCTACGGGTTTTTAGCACAATGAATCATTTAAGTAGATTTAATTTATAATATTTTGTAAAAACTCTTGTTTAAAAATTTATATCTAATTTTAAATATAATATTCAAATCTTTAACTAAATATTTTAACGGAAATATGAGTCTGCTCCTCTTTCATCGCGAGATGGTTTCATAAACTGATCAGCTTGTTTTTTAAATGATTCAAATAGACTTTCCATCTCTTTAATTTTTTCATTCAATTTACTAAAATCCATTTCTAATGAAAAATAATCTTTTAATAGTTTAACTAAAGCTTTTGAACTACGTGGATCTAAAGTCATCATCGGTAAGGGTAAAGTCTCTGCTAATAAACAGATTCCCGGAGCAAAATTGTTTGCGCCTGCCCAAGCTGGTAATATTCCATTTGCACCAGAAATATAACCACCTTCATATATTTTTGTATCTTCCATTTTTAAGAATGATTGAACAAGATTTTCATCAGTACCACAGACATATACAAGAGGATTATCATGTACTACATCAGAAATCATAGCACCAGTACTCACGTACATCTTTATTGTCCCACCAGTAATCTTGTGCATTTCTTCACAAAAAATTTTAGAAAACTCAAAAACACCCTCTGGATTCTGAGGTTGATAACTTGCTGTTAGGATAAAGAAATCATTTCCATCCTCTCTATCTGTTGATTTATAGTATAATTTTGCTGATGGTATTTCCAATGAGCCTTTTTCTACAATAGATTTGGGAGGAAAGTCAAAATACTGTATGTTTAAAAATTCTTTTGCGTCTAATGATTCTTGTATCGAAGTGATTGCTAATTTAGCTACTAAAGCTATTCCAGGCCATCCAATTAATACAATTGGATTAATAAGATTTTCTTTTTCAATTTCAAACTTTTTCTCAATATTAATATACATTTCTACCAGTTTTTATGCAAATTATTCTTGAATAAAGGAAAGACGCTCCCCACATTTTGAACAAAACTTTTTTGGAGTTGTAATTAATGCGCCACAAAATGGACAATAGAATTTATCCCCTAATTTCACCTCACTGAAGGTTGATTCACCATCAGAGATTTGAATTTGTTCTTCATATATATCATTTTTGGGATAATATTCTTGGTAATATTGTGTTTTCAATATTTTTTTTGCCTTTAATGATGAAAATAATGTAGTTAATAAACATATAAAGAGCGGTGCGAAAATTATATCTATAGTACTAGTGATTATTTCATATAAAATTAACATTCCATAATTTCTACCAGCGGGGCTATTCCAAATACTTAATTTAATCCGGAAAGATGTCGAATTGGTGTTTAATATTATGCTTATTAATGAATTATAGAAATAACTAATAATGAGAATAAAGATGAAATTAATGAGAAATACACCTATTATTTTCCAAAATCCTCCTTTAGCAATAGCACGAGCTTCTGTGATTGGATTTTTTGCATCCTCCATATTATATGTGAAAACTAAGAATATGAAAAATCCAAATATAAATATTGCAGGAATAAATAATAAGAGGAATCCTAATGGTAATAATATTCCAAGGATTAAAACCACGATAAATAGTTTTCCATTAAAAGCAGATCTAAATGAATTCATAAAACTTATTTCTTCTCCCATATACTTTTTGAAAACATAATTACTTACCGAACACATAGCAAAAGTAATAATTATTGCACCTATTAGATTTCGTAAAAAAAGTAAGAATATCGTCAAAAATAGATAGCTTGTAAGGACATTTAATTCACTCTCTGTAATGGGTATGTCCTCAAGAAATTTATCCACTATTTCAGCAATGGTAACTCCTAAAGAATCGATAGACCAAGTTATGTCAGTTAATAAAAAAACATTTAATACTATCAATACTATTTGGAAAAGAGCAAGTGGGATAATTAAAGTTCCGTAGGTTTGAAAAAATAGCCTAAAACCATCAGAAATAGTCTCAGTGTAACTCTTATTCGCGATATTTATTAATTTTTGTGATTTTTTTTCCATATTCCTTATAAAGTATTGTTTTGTTTTTATATTATATAATAAATCTATACATAAAGATATAATTGTATCAAATTATTCATTACATGTTTTTCAATTAAGTATTATCAATTAAAGGGTTTTGTTTTAGTTATTCATGATATCAAAAAAGCAACAGAGTCGCCAAATTCCAGGAATTATTTCATATATGGAGCTATTTTCATCAAGGAAATTAGCATATTCTATTTTTTTTGGCATACCTATTGCTTTAGGATTAATTTCATTATTATTGAATTATTTATTAATAAAAAGCAACATAGATCTTCTCCATTTCTTCCGTTTTACATTTCTTTTCTTATTAACATCTGGATTTGGTACTTTATTTTCTATGGGGTTCTACTCTAGGAGGTCCCCCATTTTAAAGGCACCTCCTACAGGTTGGTCTATTCAAATGAATGCTTTTTTCAGTGGAATGATTGAAATTACATTTATTTTTGGTCAGATTATTGCAATACTAGTAAACAATATTAGAATGCAGGAAATGTTTCTTATTTTAGGTGCTATCCTATCATATATAGTTGCGTTTGTTATTTATTTTTCATTCACTACTGTAGGACGTAGTGGGAATATAATATTGGCTTTAATCCAGCCCTTCACAGCAATTTTAACCTATAGCTTATACACTGGGCAATTTAAAATTGATTTTTTCATCAGAGCTATTATTTTTTTTGTAATTTGTGCCTTAGTATTTGCGATCCCATATAGGAGTAGATTATTTAAAGTAAGTAATATCTATCGCGTAGCAACTGGAATGAGAGGTTATCCATTCATTAGAGCATTTGTTCTTTCTATGATGACAGAAGGTAATGATCAACTTATTGAACGCTATTTTGACGAAGTCGGTATTGATTCTGAAGTGAAGATTCAATATCTATTAATCAGGAGCAAAAAAACAAAAAACCTCAAAGGCTTATTTATTGTTCCAAATATTCACTTTGGACCTTTTAAGACTTGTGGTTCCTCTGATTTACCAGAACATATATATAGGCTTTTTTCAAATGTACCAGGTACTACAGTATATCACACAACCAATAATCATGCACAAAATCTAACATCTCAACATGAAGTGGACAAAGTTTTTAGCCATATCAAGAAAGATGTTGAAAGTGTTATCGAAGACAAATCATTAGGATGGAGTTCAGAAGTTGTTGACTTTTCAAGAAAAATATCAAACTCCGCTAAACTTATTGGGATGATTGTTAACCAAATACCATTAATTTTTTTAACCAGACATCCATTGCCTTCTGATGATATTCAAGTTGAAGTAGGAGATGATATCCGTGTTATAGCAAAAAAAGAAGGTTTTGATGATGTGATTGTAATTGATTCTCATAATTCGATAATTGGCGATGAAATCTTAATTAAACGAAATTCTATTGAAGCAAAGGACTTGATTAATGTTTCAGAGAAGTTTATTATAAAAAATAAGCCCGAGATTTCTCAAAAGACAACCTTGTTATATGGTGTGGCTAAAGATATGATCCCCGAATTTTCTGAAAAAGAGGGAATAGGATATGGAGGGATAGTCGTTCACATGTTTAGAAATGCTTTAAATGATCAGAAAACTGTTTTGATTCATTTCGATGGTAATAATGCTTTTTTAGAAATCAGATCATTTATCTTAAATATGCTTCAAAATCAGGGTATTGAAAAGGGAGAAATCACAACTTCTGATTCACATACTGTTGCTAGACAATTCTCCAATAGGGGTTACTCACCTATAGGTGATAAAATAAAAATTGAGTTTATACTTGATAAAGTAAAAAAATTACTAGCAGAAGCAGAAAAAAATATGGAACCTGTTGAATTTTACTATAAGGAATCACTTAAAAATGTTAGAATATGGGGAGATCAAGATTATTTCAATGTTATCATTGACACTTTGAAAGAATGCATCAAAGTTTCTCAAAGCTTATTATCAATTAGTCTGATAGCTCCTACATTTTTCTCATTGATCTTATTAATATTTCTATATTATATCTAGATTTCTGAGTATTTATATAATCCAAACTCTTAATTTTTATTTATATAAAAAAAAAATTGAATTCAAATATGGCACTAAGTCCTTTAGACTCGATAAATGGAATTTTTTCTTTTATTTTTATGGCTTTCTCTTTATTAATAGGATTAATAATTCTTACTAGATTCTTTAAATATAAAGAAAGGATTTACTTTTTGGTCGGAGCAACTTGGATATTTATATCTGAACCATGGTGGCCATCCACGATTTCCTTTCTCGTTGCTTTATACAATGGTGTTGGAATTCCATCAGGCTTATACTTCCTTATTGGAAATATTTTTATCCCTATAGCAATCGTTTTCTGGTTATTAGCGTTTACAGAATTTTTGTATTCTGAAAAACGTAAATTAATTCTTTCAATATACGCGATAATAGGTACCATTTTTGAGATATTATTTTTCATTTTCCTGTTTTTAAATCAGAGTCTTATAGGAGAATTGAATGGTCCTGTTGATGTAAATTATAAATCGTTTATAATGGTCTTTTTAATAATATTTCTATTGATTGTTGTAATAACCGGATTTTTATTCGCTAATCTTTCTCTGAAATCAAAAGATCCAGAAGTTAAACTAAAAGGAAAACTATTAATAATTGCTTATCTTACTTTTTCCGTTGGAGCGTTATTAGACTCATCTATCCCATTTAGTCCAGCAACGATAATTATTATTAGATTATTATTAATCTTGAGCGCATTTTGTTGGTATGGAGGATTTTTACTACCAAAATGGATGAAAAAATTCCTTTTAAAAAGTAAATAGCTTTTTTTCTTAAATATTATTATTTTTTTTTTGTAATATATAGATATTATCCAGATTCATATTTTCTTTCATCTCTTTTTTTCTTAATTATTCATCTAATTTTTTGAATTAAAATGTTAAGTTCTGAAATAAGTAGACTTGTAAAGATAACATTTATCGGGAGACCCGCGGTAGGAAAAACTACTATGTTGAAGCTCCTATCCGAACAAACAATAGATCGATTATACATCCCAACTCATGGCTTGGATCTCAAAACAGTAAAATTTGAAGATTATTTTTTGAGGGTTTGGGATCTAGCGGGGCAAAGCGGATACCTCAAGGCCTACTCAAAAGATTATCTTTTAGGGTCAGATATCATCTTCATTGTGACTGACTCAACTCCTCGAAATGTTCTAAACTCAAGGGAATTAATTAATTATGCTTGTCAATTCGTAGGAAAGGAATGTCCCATTATTGCAATTGCAAATAAGCAAGATTTAGTAAAAACTGATGGGCGAATGGATGTAAAACGTGTTGAAGATATACTGCATTGTAAAACTTATGGATTAACTGCGATAAATCCTTCAGAACGGTTAAAATTGATGAATATTATTAAAAAAGAATTAAATAAAATAGCAATTAGGAGGAGATTAAAAGATTGAATTTTACTGAGAGTGAAATGTTTGGAGCTGCTTTAATTGGATTTGATATGATTGATGGACCTTTTCTTAAATGGAAAAAAGAATTTTCAAAAGTTGATGATGGGGTTAATTTAAATGATTTTGCTATGAATTTTTATTTATCTTTTCGTGGAGGAAATGATGCTGTGAAAAAACCACGAGCTATCTTATATGATAAGTTTTATATTGTTGCTTTTCCAAGAGATTTAGAACTTTGTTGTCTTTTCATGAAACCCGAAGATGTGGATAAAAATATTAACCAACTTAATAAAATCGCTTCACGAATTATTACAGAAATGGAATCCAATGATGAGGATGAGAATGAGAAAGAAGAAACCGCTGTAGACTCTGATGAGAATACAATTGAAGAAATAATGAGATTGATCCCAAATTTATTAAGTGGTACACAAATGACAACTCCAGAATTGAGAAGGTACTTTAAACTAAGTAATTCACAAATTTGGAAAGTCATGTCAGATTTAGAAAGTTCAAAAAAAATCAACCGTGCTGCGAAAAAAGGAAGGTCAATACTCTGGACAGCAAATTGATTTTAATTTATTATTATATTTATTAATGAGTTCATTGATCCTAATCTTTTTGTTTAATGTTAAGTCTTAAAGACATGATGTAGTCAAAAGATTTATTAATCTTATTTTTGATATGAATAATAATAAAATATGAATCCAACCTCTGTACTAACTAAATACAAATCCAAATTATAATTTAAAGATTAAATATGAAAAAACCTATTTGTGAAAATTGTGGACAGTCGGTTCATCCAGCAGGATCTGCTCCGTTTATTCGTGGTATTGAGTTCTTAGAGATCCCAAAGCATTGTCCTAACTGTGGAACGAAACTTTCAGCTTCAAAGCAAAAACAAGTTGATAATTATACCGATTATCTTTGTGTTCTTAAATGTGTTTTTGCGATTGGGTTTATAATTGTTATTATAGTTTTAATTTTTTACCGAGTTCTATGATCCCACTCTTTTTTTTTAGTGTAGAGTCTTGAAAACATTATATAACAAATGTCAGGAAGCTGTTTATTAATATTATGGATTGTTATATACCGAAGGATATGATTAATCACAAATATACCAATAAATTCTGCATGATAACTACTCATATTGGATAGTTTTTCACCTGAGAATGAAATATCTAAGCCCTTATCTCCACTCCAAATAATTTCTACAAAAATTTTTGGTAAAATCTTTCTCTTAATTCTCCATTCATTACCTGTCTTCCAAACGATTGCTCCTAAAAATTCTGCTAAACTTTTCACATCTTCTTCTTTCAGTAATTTAAATGGTTCACTTCTCTGTAACAAAACTTTTTTCATCAATTCTGTCTTTCGGTCATAATCTTTTTCAAATGGATCTTTTTTTTTCAATATTCTTTCTATCAAGTCTATAATAATATCAATATATGTTGCACTGTCTTCACCAGGAACCCAAGTCACATGCTTACCTGAGAAATAAAATTTAAATTCAGCTTCGATACCATCACCAAATTCATCACCAAAGTAAGAAAAAGCCATATGTATATATACTTCGGGGAACATTTCAACAGAGATAGTCCAATCCTCACTAAATCCGATATTTTCAATCTTCCCACCAAGATCCTCAATAACTATTCTTTCTAATCTATCTCTATCTACGTCAACAAATAAGTGATATTTACCAAGACTGATATCTTCTAATTCTTTCTCATGAGGTCCTCTTACTCCTGTTGCGTCAATTTGGCCAATTGTCCAATATTTCCTTTCTGACATAATATGTATAATTATCACTTTTTTTTGAATTTTGCGATAAAGAAGCCTTCTGATTGGTGTCTAGCGGGGAATAACCTTGCTGTTCCAGGAATACAACTTCCATCAATTTCGTAACTTCTATCCATCCAATCTGGTAGGTTCATAGGTTCTAAAGTGTCTAAAATCTTCTTGATTTGAAATTCACCTTCTTCTGGATAAAGACTACATGTAGAATAGACAAGAATTCCCGAAGGTTTTAATAAATTTATAGCAGATTTTAATAGTTTTTCTTGAAGGAGCATATTCTGATGTAGAAATTTTTCATTCTGCCGCCATTTCAATTCTGGACTATTTAAGAAGGCTCCTGATCCCGTACAAGGAGCATCTAATAAAATACAATCGAAATAGTTTTGAAATCGGATGGGAAAAATAATACTATCTGTATTTAGTATATGAACATTTAATACATTTAATTGTTTAAGTAATAATTCCATTATATTTGCTCTTTCAGTAATAAATTCACCAGCTAAAATTTGTCCTCTATTATTCATATTTTGAGCAATTAAACTAGTTTTTATTCCTGGAGCAGCACACATATCACATACTTTATCTCTTTCTTGGGGTGCTAATGCCTGGATAACTGCTATAGATGCTTTATCTTGAAAAATAAGACATCCACTTTGATAATAAGGATTTCTAATAACTCTTTTTTTATGCAAAATTGATATCCAAAATAAATCTGGAATGTTAGTATCTTCTTGAAAATCTATACTATTTTTCTTAAAATTCTCCTTGATTTGTATTGATAAAGAAGTACCATTTGATTTTCCACAAAGTTTATTAATACGTAGAGATATTTTAATGTCTTTTGCTAGACCATTCATAAACCTAATGTTTGATTTTAAGAACTCAATATCCATCATTGGGAGAAGCCGCTTAATCATAAAGCTAGGGATTGCTTCTGATATACTAAATTTTTCTGTCTCATTTTTATTATCTAGTACTTTATTCCAAGAAAACATCTTAACCTTTTTTACAAATCCTCTATCGATTACTCTTAATTCTTTGATGATTGTTTTCTCGGAAGCTTTTTCCCATAATAATCTATAAGTAGCATATAAGTAGTTAGGTAATTCATTTGTCTCTAAAAATGCAAATTTCTTTAGAATTCTTTTTGTAATGAAATTTATTTTATTCCAAAAACGAATAATCTCACTATAATAATGAACAACCACAGTATTTTTACGAATGGTAACTGGTAAAATAGTTATTTCTTTTCGAATAAATTTTGTTATTAGTTTTAAAATCGTCCGGACATCATTTTCCTTAATCTAAAATTACCTCTAGGCATGAACAATCTTCTTAATTATATCATCCAATATTCATACTTTTCTAAAGCACTCATAACATGAAGTTCACTTTCATGTAGGAATGTATTTCTTAAAAAATATTTAAGAAATAAACTTTTTAATTTTTCTAATATTCAACATAATGTATTAATTTAATTTTCAGCATTTCTAACTTGGAAATTTAAAATGAAAAAGGCGGATTGATATGTGGCTCGTACTTTTGATATGGATTATAGTCATTTTTGTTGCTACTGTTTTCATTAGTCAATATATTAAAATGCACCAAAGAGAAGATGTAGCAGTAGCTTTTTATATATTGTTTATTACTATGTCTCAGATTTTAGCCGCAAAAATTGGTGATTTTAGTATTGGGAGTTTTCAAATAACCGCTCCAGTAGCCGTATTAATCTTTCCTTTTACATTTCAGATCACAGATATGGTAAATGAAAATTTTGGTCAAAGAAAGACACACAGAATGATTTTTATTGCTTTTATAACCCAAATAATCATGCTTATTTTCATTTGGTTTAGCATTGAAATACCACCAGCTTCCTTTTGGGGGGGCGACCCAGCAACCGCTCAACAATTTTGGTTAAACTTTTTTGGGTCAACAGTACGTATAACTGCTGCTTCTTGGATAGCTTTCTTGATAACAGAGAACCTCGATGCCTTATTATATGCAAAATTCAAGCAACTTACTAAAGGTAAGAATCTATGGTTAAGAAATATATTTAGTGATATCCCTACACTTGCTTTAGATAGTCTTATTTTTGTAAGTATTGCATTTGGAGGTTTATTTGATATCTGGCTGGTAATATGGGGTCAGATCTTAACAAAATGGTTTTTTGGCGTTATAGATACTCCTTTTATGTATTTATCGCGTGGTATTGTAAGTGGAAAAGTAAATCTCTTCGGTAGTCTATTAGATAAAAAAAAAGAGAGAATAGATTAAAACAATAATTTAAATTTAATAAGAATTCTTCATTGGAATTTAAATTCATAAAAAAAGAATAATTCATTTTGGAAAATGAATGTAATATCTTATATTTTAACTAATTCATAGTCAAGAGATCCTAACTTATTTCTCAAAGCTGCCTTAAATACATTTGAGGGATCAACCATAGGCATTAATGCTTTAAATTTTTCAATTCCTTTTTCAAGTGGTTGAGTCCATTCACCTTCTTTATTAAGAAATGGAAGTCCTGGAGCATTGGTTTCTGCATCCACACATGCTTTATCAATAGCTACTGGATCGGATGACCCAAAAATGCCAAGATCAGGTACTACTGGAACACTTGCGTTTGGAACACAATCACACATGGCTGGAATATTAAAAGCAAAATTAATATAGCGGATTTTTTCAACTCCAAAACTCAAAACACCTAAAACACTATCCACGAAATGTTCAACAAAATCAGGGAAATTTCTCATAATAGGTGCCTTTAACGCTTTTTTAACAGGACATTTTTGTGTACATCGAAAACAACCATAACAAATGGAAGGATCAATTATCGCATGCTTATCTTCTATTTTAATAGCCTCTACTGGACATGAACTAACACACTCTTGTTGACATAAGGATAAATCACATTTTTTTAAATTAACTTCAATAAGACCATCAAAATGAGCTAAGTGTTTATTCCTTTTTGTGACACAACCTATTCCTAATTGTTTCAATGCTCCCCCGAATCCAGCTTGTGGATGTCC
The DNA here is from genome assembly GCA_019058425.1 of Promethearchaeota archaeon. Classification (GTDB taxonomy): domain Archaea; phylum Asgardarchaeota; class Lokiarchaeia; order Sigyniarchaeales; family SOKP01; genus Loki-b32. The sequence goes on along the minus strand of JAHPYZ010000001.1, from coordinate 103,996 downwards.
CTTAAAATGCGAAACAATTACAAGTTTATCAAAGTCAAATAAGTGTTTTGCTACGGAAACTTCTTTAAGATGGATTCCTTCTACATTCACAACCTTTCTATCAATCCCTTTATCACCATCAATAAATTCTAAAGGTGCACCAATTAGATTTTCAGAATAACCATGAAGTTCAGCAATCTTTTTGTGATCTTCAGTATTTTTTCTATGCCCTACGCAAATATTATAATCTTCACATATTCCAATATTTTCAATATTATTTCCAAGTCCTTGTGTTTCAATTAGAGTCGGAATCCCGCCTTTAGCTTTTATAGCCTTTACTACTTCACGTACATAATCAGGCCGTAAGTAATGGGTATTTTGCGCCTCTCCTACATGAACCTTTACTCCTACTTTATCTCCAGAATCGATATGATCGAGAATTTCATCTAAAATAAAATGAGTTTTTACTAAATTATTAGTTACCATATTTCTAGCTGTGTTTGATAAAGCTGCAACTTCATTTGGAGATGCCCAATACACTTTAGGTTTTAACGACATTATTTTTTTCTCATTTATTATTTTTACATTAATGTAATTCAATAATTTCAGTATCAGTAAATTGATTTTAAATAGTATTGATTATTTTTAAATGAAATCATTATAAACTCTTAGCAATCAATCAAAACTGAGAATAAATGATTATTATTTGAATTAATTTATGTTTTAAATTCTTCTTTCTGAAAACCCCATGATTTTAGAATATCTTCTGCATCATTTATGAGACTCTCAATGAAATCTTTTAAAGGAATAATTTCTTTGCGAAATCCTATGGCAGAAGATGGAACTCTCGTGGGTCCTAAAGTTAAATGATATAACCCCCTATGATAATTTTCATCAAAAATGTCTGTATTAAGCCATTTTTCTTTCATATCAATAGATAATGGACTCTCTTCTGTTGTTAATATTGCAGTTCCTAAACAAACTGCCTCTGCTCCCATAATCAGAGCTCCAAGAAAACCCCGAGCATCCCCGATTCCTCCTGCTGCAATTACAGGAATTTTTAATATTTTTTTAGCCATTGTTAAATTCACTAGAGTTGTATGTTGAAATGGATTTTTAAATCCAGCTGCTTCCATACCAATTAAAGTAATCGCATTTGCTCCTTCTTTTTCAGTAGATATCGCATGCCTCATTAATGCACATTTATGAAACCAATAGCAACCTGCTTCATGTATCCTGTTTCCAAGAAATGATGCTTGATATGCTGATGTTGTGAAAATATTAACCCCTTTATCAATAGCAATTTCTAAATATTTCAAATAATCTTCATTAGTAATATTACCATCTACAAATCTTACTCCGGGTGGAATAACTGTAAGATTAACTCCAAATGGTTTATCAGTCAGCTCATTCATTTTATCTAATTCATTTTTGAAATCTTTGACATTGTAATTCAAGGCCGTTATAATTCCTAAACCTCCTGCATTAGAAAATGCTGATGCAAACTTAGTTTTACCAAATCCAGCAAATGCTGCCATTACAAGAGGGTATTTTGTCTTTGTTAAATTAGTAATTTTTGTCTTCCATATCATAATATAACAAGTGTACTTTAAAGTTTTAATAGTTTCTTCGCGTTTTTATAAAAAATTTTTTCTCTAAACCCGTCCGAAATTGGTAGATTTTGTACAGCGGGAATTGTCTCATTCCAATTAATCATAGGGTGGTCGCTTCCGTATAGAAGTTTATGTTCATAACTTTCAACAACAAAATAATCCCAAGGAAAGTATCTATAACATATTGGACGATTTGCTATATCAATATATACATTAGGATGTCTAACAGCAACTGAAACAGCTTCCCAAAACCAAGGAAATCCCATATGTCCCATTATAATTGTCAAATCTTGATATCTTGTAGCTAATTCATCTATTAACATTGGATGTCCAAATTTAGATATAGCTCCAAGAATAGATTTTTGATCTGCTGTATGAGTCCATAAGGGGATATTGAAATCAAGCATTTTCTGCCACAGAGGATCATATTTATTATCAGAAATATCAAATTTTTGTAATGGGGGTACCAATTTTACTCCTTTAAGATTTAGTGACGTAATAGCATATTCAAGTTGGTTAATTGCATCTGGAGCAGGTACATCGATACCGGCGAAACCTATAAAGTTATTTGGATATCTTTCTATAAAATTGGCTAAATCTTCATTTGTTACAATGCATTCATCATAGGCACTCTTTAAATTAAAGGAAACAATTACAGCTTTATCAATCCCATATTTTTTCATCGTTGAGACATAATCATCAATAGAGATTTTTGAATTAAAAACCTGAAAAAATTTATACATTGCCCTTCGACCTTGCTTATTTGTTCCAAGCAACTTATCTGCTAATTTTTCTAGATCATCTCCCCAGTTAGCCTCTTTACATAATGGATGAACATGCATATCGATAATCATAATAAAATCATTTCCAAATGTATATGTAGTTTTAAAAAAATAGGTTAAGTTAAAAAATAGGAGAGCTTATAAAAAAATTTATATATTGAACATCCACTTCAGACTCAGAATTATCCTGTGTTATAAATAAATAATATATACATATCCAAAAATGACAAAAAATATTACTCTAAGAAATGTTTAAATAATTAGATGTCATTTTATATTTGACACTTTTGTGTCTTAATTTAAGTAAAAATTTGAAATCCTCGAGTATGGAAAACATGAAAAATACAAAAAAAGTAGTTTTGATTAGTTTTTTCAGTTTATTTATATTCTTTTCTTTCTTAATTCCCTCAGTAAGAGCCCAAGAATGGATTTATGACGGTGTTGATACAGAACGTTTTCCAGGTCTTTTTGTTTATCCATCTGAAAGGTATTATTACAATTTTACTGGTCCAGGTATTGCTCCGGAAGTTTATATGCGATTTGATATAGTTAAAGGCAATATCTCAGATGAATTTATGGGATCAAGTACCTACTTCAGTTATCCACCTTTAGTTAATGGGACTTGTATATTTGGTGATGTATACATGGGAAACTCTACTTCAGGACAAGAATATATAAGCGGTCATAACCTCCAAATTGTTTATTGGAATGAAACTGTGGGAATAATATCCATGGGATTAATTCTTATCCCAGTAGAAAATACTGGTGAAGCAACAGCCCAATCATTTGAATATGTTATAGAAGCAGCTCAAATCGGTATGGAAGCTATACCGGGCGTTGGGCACTTTGAACATAATGCTAGTTATCCAACTATATATTCCTGTGAACTATGGAATTCTACACATAATAATGCATATTACAAATTAAATTATACAGAAAATGGACATTTAATTTTTGCTGAAACATCTGGAATTCCTAATATGGGAAATATAACATTAATGACAAGACCAGCACAAATGTCACCTGTATTCACTTTTTCGACAGATGATGATGTATTAGCTGTAAATTCAACAGATCTCACATTTGTAGTTGATATTACTGATGCAGATAACAATAATGATGGAACAATTGATACAGACTATCAATATCGAATATATAATGGAACAAGCTGGACAGCATGGGCAGTAATACCTGCTACTATAGACTACAGTCTAGGTACCGTCCCAACTGGAAACTATGATATAACAATGGAAGTCAAAAATATGTATGGTGTTGCGTCAGACCAAATACAAATTCAATATACAGCACCTTCTGGAGATGGAGATGGTGAAACTCCCCCAATACCAGGATATTCAGTTGTTATAACTTCAATAGCATTACTATTAGGTATTACATTTATAATTCAGAAAAATCGTAAGAAATTATAATTTCAAATGAAATCCTAATTTCTAATTTTTTTTTTCCTTATCTATATAAATTTCACATGAAGTTATCAATAGTTTTCTGAGTTTTTATGAAATTAATTAAAAAAAAGATTATCCAAATTAAAAAAATGATTAGGATAACAAGTTAGATTTATATACATAAAATTAATAATTTAAATTAACAATTTTGCTTAAAAGTAGAATTGTTTTACATTTTTGGAAAAAAGAAATTCAATGGTTAAAGAAAATGAAAAGAATAAATAAATTTATATTAATTGCTCTATTTAACCTTGTTTTAATCATGCCATTTTTGATTCCAATATCCAGAGCACAAGAATGGACTTATAACGGAGTTGACACTGAACCTATTCCAGATTTTTCAGTATACCCTTCTGAGTGGTATGTTATAAATGTAACAGGGACACCTCCCGAAATTCTTTACGTATTTGATATCATAAAAGGTAATATTTCAGATCCATATATGATGTCAAATGGTACTTGTGTTTGGGCTTATCCTTTAACGTTGAATGCATCAACAGGAGAGACCATATTAGCTGCTCCTAATACACTTGTGGCCTACTGGAATGAAACGACTGGATATTTTTCAGGATCATTTCCATTTATAATTCCCGTTGACAATGGAATAGTAACAGCACCCAGTTTAAACAACGTCTCTTCTTACTTAGGAATGTTATTAGCATCAGGGGGAGCGAGTTTTGAAAATCAACAAATTTACCTTAGTATATACTCTTTATCATTTTGGAATACATCTAATAATGCCTATCTTAATTTGAATTACACATCTGATGGAATTTTAACTAATTGGGAAGCTTATCTTGTACCCTCTATAGGTATAAATATGACTCTATTTTCGCAACCAGCACAAATGG
>JAHPYZ010000001.1:9063-99298 GCA_019058425.1 Promethearchaeota archaeon | reverse complement strand
CGCCAGTATTCACCTTCTCTACTGATGATGATATTTTAGCAGTAAATTCAACAGATCTTACGTTGGTTGTAGATATTACTGATGCTGATAATAATAATGATCAAATAGTCGATACTGATTATCAATATCGGATATATAATGGAACAAGTTGGACCGCATGGGCTGCAATACCAGCAACCATACCTTATGATCTTGGCAATGTTACAACGGGAAACTACGATATTACGATGGAAGTCAAAAACATGTATGGTGTGTCTTCAGAGCAAATACAAATTCAATATACAGCACCTTCTGATGATGGAGACGGAGATGGTGAACCACCTGAAATCCCTGGATATTCGGTAATTTTAACTTCAATAGCATTACTATTAGGTGTCTCATTCCTAATTCAGAAAAATCGGAAAAATAAATAAGGATATATAAATATCCTTCATAAATACACACTTTTTTTTTATTTTTTATGAATAAATTACATGAAACTATCAATAGTTTTTTGAGTTTTCATGAAATTAATTAAATGACTGCTTCTTTTCCAATGTTTATAGTCAACCATGAATTCTTCTGCCATCTTTTTAACTGAGTCATTAAAATTATCCAATTTTATTGGATCAGTTGTAAACATAGCATTATTCACTGTTTCTCTTATTACCCATACTCCCAAAGGTACTACATATCCCCCAGATACTTCTCGAAAAATTAAGACTCGTGCTTGTCTTCTTATCTTATAGAGATACTCACAAACGGATTTTCTTGCAGCATAGTAAGCGCCGGTAATATTACTTGCATACGATTTTCTTCCACGATAAAATTCAAAATCAGTCATTATTTGTGGTTGTAAATTACGATTTTTACCATCAAGTGAGATATTCCATAAAGTATTTGGTGCCCATACTTCATTCATTTCATATATGAACTTTCCTGGAAATAACAGAATTTTAAAATGGTTATCGAGATAGGTTGCTTCGAAGATCTGGTAATCGTTTATCTCTGGAAATTTTTTAATTTCTTTAATTAAAGCTTTTGAAATTATATCATCCACAGCGGTGATCGTCCATCTTGTTGGAACAATTCGGCGTCTTTTCTTCTCACCTAATAATCCTGCCGAAAATACTCTTTTAATTGTTGATTCAGGAACATGTCCTTTAAAATAAAGATTTTCTGACACAGCTTCAGCTGCTTTAAGATCTATATCAGAGACGCAGTAATCAACTTGAGGATGAACCTTTGTATTTTCAGTAATTGTAATTTTTTCTGTTGTTCCAGAAGGTCCCATTGGTAAGGCATGGTTATCCATCATAATTCTAAGATTCATTCTTTCTAATTTCGTTTCAGTGTCTACAGGTCTAGCCGCCATTGATAATTCTTGTGATGTTTCAAGAAGTCTTTGAGTTTTTAAAGAGGGAGTGCTTTTTCTTGACTTTCTCCCTATAAATACATTTGTTTTAAAATTGCTCCTCACTAAACTACTCCTATAACGAATAACATCAACCATCTTCTTACCAAACCATAATTCAGGAGCATCTAATATATGATAATCTGATATATCAAGTCCAGTCTCAAATTCTTGAAATGGTACTAGTGGTCCTAAGTATACATTTGGATAATTAAAACGACCAACGAAAAATCCAGGTGGGCTGGCTCCAAAAATCTCTACATCTCTCCGCGTTTTATCTAATTCAAAGGGGACTAAGGATTTCATTACAGATTTCTTTAATAGAATTGGGCATGTTTTTTTACCACATAATAATCGTGCACCTTTACAGCGAAGACAAATATTTTTTTCTGTCGGGGGTCTTACCACTATATACTCTCTCTCTAAATTAGATTTTCCTAGAATAAAATGAGTTTCTTCTATTATAAAAAAGGTAAAGGAGTTTAAATTTTTAATATTTATATTATAGAACCAATAAAATTTATGATATAAAATAACTTCTTTTCAAATGTAAAGAGTTTTTTAATTCAATCCGAGAACAAAATTTAGATCATATGTTTTTTTTCATAGAAAAATATGAAGTGGCAATATATACTTATTATAATTGGGTTTGTAGTTGGATCAATTATCTTATTTCTAATAGAATTTATGATACATAATACAATTTATTGGAGTTTCCTAATCATAATAGCAGGAGTATTAAATTTTGCCCATTATCTCACACATAAGTATAATTGGGAGTTAGATTCTAGAAAAGTAGTTCCAACATACTTTATACTCACAACGTCATTAATCACAATAGAATTTTTATTAACAGGGAGTTTTCTTTGGAGTTTTACTTTAACTTGCATGTCACTTTTTTTTGTAGGACATTACTTAACTCATGCGTTTAATATTTTTTTTAAACAATTTCACATGAAAGGATTATATAGGGGTTTAATTAGTTTTTATTTAAGTTTCGTATATTTTTTTATTTTAATGTATATTTTTATTCAAACTACTGACCATGCATTTGTAGTTGATGAATTTATATATTTATTTTATATGTCTTTAATTGCTATGATATTACTTACTGTAAATCCTCTCATTAGAATAATAGCAGTTGCTTTTCATAGAAGGAAATATGAGTTGTTTCCAATTAATAGAGTAGAATATGCTGCTATATATCATCTAAAGAATAAAGAATCTAATCGTATGAAATTCCTGAAATTAAAAGAAAAAATCAGGGGGATGTTTAATGTCTTTATACCAAATGTTTATTTCGATGATCAGACGGCAAAATCCAGTATATATTATCTATGTGCTCTTGGTTTTGCAGATATCGAGAATGATTTCGTTTCACTAAATGAAAGGGGTCAAAACCAAGAACAAATCTGGACAGATGCACTTAACGTCCAACTGAATAAATACAAAAAAATATTGAACAGCAATAGTGTTTTGATAAGATCTTTTCTAGGATTATTTTCTCTGAGTCTTCTTAAAATTTTTATTGGTTTATTTAATTCGGAATCTTTATTTGCAGAAGGATTCGAAAATTTTCTTGATTGTATAGCAGTAATTTTAATTGGAATTGGCATTAGATTTAAAAAAGAAAAATTAGTAAATATTATCCTTATAAGCTTAATGGGATTTACTGGTAGTTCAATTTTAATAAATTCAATTCAATCTTTAATAATAGGCTCTGAACCTGTTTCTAATATCATATTCATCATATTAATAGCAATTATTTCAATCTTTTTAAACACATATTTAAGAATTTTGAAAAATTTTATTGGAAAAAAAAATAGAAACTCTTCTCTGATCACCAGTGCAATAGATTCCAAAGTAAATATCATTATATCTATTAGTATTATTATAGGAGCCCTTCTATCGAGTTTTGGAACCGCAATTGAAATACCATTTTTTCATTATTTTGATTCAATTATAGCAATATTTGTATGTTTCTTGATATTTAAAGAAGTTATAGAAATATTTTTTCAATTAGTTGCCTCCCATGATGAGGAAATTGAGTATGAGAAATTCCAAATGAAATATGAAGATAATTTTAGAGAATTCATAACAAAATGGATATTAAGTGTTTATTTTGATAATTTAGATTTGAAATTCACACCCAAACAATTAGATGATTATTATCAAAAATCCTTGGGAAAAGGTAAAGAAGTTTATACTGAATTTGCTTTTTTTGGATTATATTTATTTAAAGAAAAAGGGATAATGTCTGTAATTAAAGAATTAATCGAGGAAGAGTTATTAAGCCAATTAAATGAGGATCCCATTAAAATAACTGAAAAAGGAGAATATCTATATAGAAATTTCTACTCTAAAGTTTTATTAGAGGATCTCAAAGATCCCTTTGACTTCTTTTTTGACATACAAATTAGTTTTGATGATATCAAGTCAAGAAAACGAGAGATACTAGACGCTTATAATATTAAGTGATTCCATAGTATCCTTACTTCTTTTTGATTTTGGTCTACCCGACAAAATTAAACCATATATACTTATTACAACAATAGTCATTGCAATTATCTGATATAATTGAATTGTTTCTTTAAGTATAAAAAAGGCAAGAATCATAGTGATTATAGGAGTCGGTGTGGTAATCGTACTTGCTATTGATACTTCCACATGCTTTACAGCATGGAACCAGTTAACGAGTTCTAGATAATAAACAATTCCCATTAAGAATCCAAACAATTGAAATTCAAGATTCATTAATCCCTCGAAAACATTATTAGTACTATTTACTATAGAAGAGATCATGAATAGTATCAATGAAGAAATAAGAACTCTAAAAAAAGTAACCTGATTTGGAGTAATTGGAGAAGTATCAAGTGTACGTTTAATAATTACATGCGCTACACTCCACAAAAAAGGAACTACTAATGCTAATGCAAACCAAGGAGAAAAACCATCGATTAACCATGTACCGTCCGTACCAAGATAATAAATCCCAATGATCATTATTATAGTGAATAAAATCTCACCAATTTTTTTTTTCTTCTTATATAAAATGAATTCCATTCCGATTGAAAACAACGGATACGTTTGTATAGCAATGGCAGCACTGATGGTTCCCGCGGTCTCAAAAGCAAAGACATAAAAAAAAGTTGAGATTGAAAATATTATACCTGTTAATCCCATTACTTTGAACGTACGGTTTCGAATTTTAGAGTCTATTGAATTTTGAAATATACCTAAATTTTGCTTAGTTGATTCATAAAACAATAATGGTAATGAACAAATTAATTCCCATAAAGATAAGTAAAAAGCAAAATTTAAAGCATTTAAAGCTGATGGGCGACTATTTGATATAACTGGTAAGATCCCCAGAAGAAACAAGGATATAAACGATAGCATTATCCCAATATTTCTATTAGGACTAAAACTTCTTGACATGGTGTGTATAAAGTGAGATTTATGGGTTTTTTCGGGATCACTTTCCATAGATACTAAAATTTATTCTCAAAATTAAATAATTCTAAGATATAATATGTCCATAACCCTGATTAGAATCAATATAATGTTGAGTTAACATATCGAAATTATATTGAATATAATGTGTCCTACCATGTACCATCGTCTCTAAAAAGAAAAATCTCACAGAAAATATGTCATTATTCCGTAAAAATATCGGTAAAACGGTCCATTTTGCATAGTAATAATGCTCATTGCACATTTCAGTGGCTTTTTTGAAAAGCTTCATTTCCTCCAATCCTAACTCAGATTGGTTTTTATATATCACCTTTGATGTTGAAAAGTGTGATTTTTTTTCAATACATAGTGATAATGCCTCAGGAGTAATATCCTGTTCAAAAACAGTGAAGTAGAAGGGTAGAACACCAGGAAAGTATTTCTGATTATCCGCAATATGCCGATTTATCCAAACTTTTGTAAGAATTCGATATAAATAATAGATCAGAAAAAAATAGGTATAAAAGTTAATAACGTTCAAGAATAGGAATAGATCTGCAGAATTGTAATACATAATTAGAAGTATAATTAGAAATAACAATGAATTTAAAAAAGTAAATGAGCTACCTGCTTTTTCGACATAAAAACTAGACTCTTTCTTAGAAAGGGGATATAAGTAAGGGATCCTCGTAGTAGTAAGGAGATCCATTGATACATGTAAACCATAAAACATGGATCCTATTATCCAAGACATAAAAAATGATTTATTTCTAAAAATAGAGAAAAATATGCTTAAAATAACAGATATTATTATACCTACTATATATGAATGAGACCCTCCGCGATGATCAAGATAATTCGATTTGAAAATTCTTTTTAATGGAAATAAAAATATATCTAAATCGGGTAGAAAAGAGAAGAAAATAGCTATAAAGAAATATTCAAAGGTTACATCCTTTAAGAAGAGTATGTACAATAAAGCTCCAAAAACAGAATGAGTGAAAAAGTCCATAATAAGAATATTATTACTGTTATTTAATAATAAAAATCGTGAAAGAAAAATTTTACAGTTATTTTTAAAAAGAACAACACCAATAAAATAATAATTCTGTTTTTCGTTTTTTTGTGCTTCTTCTTTCTTGATCATAGGTTTCATTCCTGATTCTTACTTAAAAGATTGAAATGGTATTGATTCATCTATAGGAAAGTGCTGAGAAATTAAAATGTGCTTATAAATCACGAATGTTAAAAGTTTAATACATTATTTTAATAAAAGAACAAGTATAGAATTACCAAAACGATTTTAAATGCAAAATTCACCATGTTAAAAGCGATTATAATATACCATACGCAAACAGGAAATACTAAATTATTAGCTGAAAAAATTAAAAAACGGTTAGATTCTCTAAGTATAGCCACAGATATTTATCAAGATATGAATTTTAAAGACATTGATAATATTAAGAATTTTGATATTATAGGTTTAGGTTCTCCTACGTATTATTTTCAAATAGCGAAAAATTTTAAAGAACTGTTACAAAAGATTACTGATTTTAATTTAGGAGAGAAAAAACTTATTGCTTTTGGAACTGGCTCTTCTAAAAGTGGTCCTACAAAGATTTGTAAGATTATTGCTAATATAATGAAACCAACGGGAATTCAAACAATAGCAAGAATAGGATGTATCAAAAAACCAAATGATGAGATAGATTCAAAGATTGAACAAGTCTTATCAGGAGATATCTTTCAAATCTAAAAGTAATGGTAGTGCAAAAAAAAATTGAAGTACGAATATTTCCTAAAGGATAAACTAAAAAAAGTATATAAAATAAAGGTTAATCTACTTTAGAAAATTTTCCTAAATCTTTACCAAGCATTTTCAATACTTTATCTTCTAATTCTTCGGGAATATGCCTAAAAGAAAATTCTTCTAATTCTGGTAAGAGATTTTGCAAAGTTAATCTAGTAAGATAATCAAGTTGATCACATAAAGCATATAATTGAAAATGAGTTGAATTTTCTATTAACACTGCTCCTCTTCGAAGTGTGAAATAATTAACTTGTTGTTGTAGCATAGTTTTCCGTACACTATTCCAAAGATCATGAATTCCTACAAGATAAATAGTGTCATTAAGAGTACCACTCTTCTCATTTCTTAATATTATTTCCCAAGCAGAATCTTGTGTTCCTATAAAAATAGAATAAATAACGCTTTTCTTTTTAGCTTTTTTGTCTTCAGATTTTCTAAACGTTAAGCGTTGAAACATTCTCCGTAATACTGAATCTGCTGACTTTTCAATAATACCTGTGTTTAGCATTTCTAGATTATCATTTATCTCTTTTTCTAAACCTGATAAATTATATTCTTGAGCGGTTCTGAGTGCTTCTTCGAAATAAATTTTCGCTTGTGTCAGTAGTTTACTTTCTGCTGCTAACAATCCTTTAAGTATAACTAATCTACAAAGATCTAAATAACTTTGATTTTCTAATGCAATAGTTTTTGCTAAATCCAAATGATTATATGCATGATTCAAATGTTCAAGGTTTCCAGTTTCTTGAAAGTGTTTAAAATATCCTTCTCCAAGCCTAATTTCAATATCGTTAGCATCCTCTACGGATTGATTCTTAAACATAATTTCTCTTTCTACTTTCAAATTATCAATCAATTTTGACCAGTCACCGTGTAATTCTCCCTCTATAGCTTCCAGATCATGCATAAAAATGTTACCTACTGGTGAGGCTAAAAAGTCTTTGTCATCAGGTAAATTTTCTCGTACAAAATCTATTAGTTCAAGAGAATCTGTTTTCCCCGCAATTCTTTTTAAAGTAGAAAGTAGATCGAGTTTATAATAAGTAGGTATATTTTCTTCTGAGAGAACTTTTTTGCATAAATCTTCTGATTCATCGTAACGCTCAGATATAAAAAGTGTTTCAGCAATAATACTCATCAATGAACTTCTTATAAAAAATTCTTCATTGACTATTGGTAATTCTAATATGGCACGTTGCCGTTTCAGAGCTTGATCATATAATCCCTGTTTTGATTCGATGACAGACATATTTGATGAAATTACTGCATTTGTTCTTTCGTCACCCATTTCTTCACTAACTTTTAACACAATTTCAAAGATATTAAGTGCTTTTTCTAAATCTCCACTAGATTGATTGACTGCCGCGTAGAAATTTCCTACAACCATAATTATTTCTCGATTTCCTAATAATTGCCCAAAGTTAAAAACCGGTTCTATTACCTCTAATGCTTCATTTATTTTTCCAAGAAAATATAACCTAAAGCCGTAATATCCTTTTAAAAGCATTAGTCCAGTTTTCACTTCAATAGATGTTTGGTCACCCCATTCTTCTTGACTGTTGTCATATAATTCCTCTAAAAGATCATAAGCACTTAAACGGAGATAAACTTCAGTTTTAGCAATTGCTGCTTCTAATTGAATAATTAATGGAGTGGATTTAAAATCAATTCTCTTGGCAATCAATATTAGTTCTTGAGAAGGAGCAAACCGGGCCTGTAAGCGTAAATATATTGGATAACTCCAAGAGCTTGGTTCATATTTATAATTAAGAAGCTCTTTACCTTTTCCTATTATAAAACCCCATTTTACAGCTAAAAAAGTAACTAATTGATTTTTAGGATTATTTTGTCTTAATTCTCTTAATGTTTCATACCACTGTTTTGGCGTTTTATTGAAGGGTTCTGATATTGTAGAGAGAATGGTCTTCTCTTCATCATTCGCAAGTGACAAGTATATACGAAGTTCTAATGGAATAAAACGCTGAAGTTTATTCCATACGTCGGGAGTTCCCTTAACACTTACTTTCTCCTCATAATAATCCTTATGAGCGCGATATTCTCCATTCTCATCAACTACAACTACATTAATATGGGATGATCCTGAATCTGTTTGATGACCTAATCTAATTGTATAGAGCCTCCCAATCATTAAATTACCAGATTCGGATTTATGAATAAAGGTATCAGGATTCTGTGGATCAAAATTAATTCTTTTATTGCATATCTTACAATTAATCTCGGTCATTTTAACACCTCATCTTTTCTTTTTTAAAGAAGATGAGAGTATTTTAACACTCTAAATAACTATTTAATCATATATATTAAGGAGTTTTTTACCCATTTTAACAATTTCTTCTAACATTAAATCAATACCTATATAGGGTTCAATAGAACTTGTTTCTACATAGGAATTAAAGAATTTTCCTTCACCGACTAAGGTATCGACTAATCCTTTTGATACATTTCTTTCCAAATCGACTTTATTTCCTACAAGAACATATCCAATATTATTATGTTGAAATTTAGATTCTAAATTCATTAATCGGAGCCAATTATTCAGGTTTTCGAAGGATTCATATCTGTCTATTGAAAAAACAAAGATATAAATATCGATATATGTCAAAACCGATGTTTGCAATATATCTAATGGATGCATACCTGGAGTTCTCTGCCCAGCTAAATCGTAACATTGAAAAACTAAATCTTTATAAGTCCAGGATTCAATCTCCATAAATGGAGTGCGAGTTATTTTTTTATCTTCCACCACTTTATGACCAGAATGATTATGATTATAGTCTGTAGTTTTTTTTAGCATAGCTTGCACTAAAGTCGTTTTTCCTACTGCTCCGTCTCCCACAATGGTCATTCGAATTAATCTTTTAGCGCTTTTTAGTTCAGTTAAGAAACTTGATATTTTTGCCAGTTGAAATACACCTATTATTCAAATAATATGAGAATTTTTTAATTATACCTAATTAAGAAATTAGCTATGGATCTATATGCTATTTTTATCTAATTAATAAAATTATTTTTAATGAATGAACGTGATATCCACATACACAATTGGAAAATAAAAGTGGAATAATTTCCCATAGGAATGCTAAATCAGAAGTTATTATCATCATAAGCTTTATCTATCTTACATAAAATTTTTTAGATAATGATATTTTAAATAGATGAGAAATGATAATTAAAAGTCCATTCAACGGTACAATACCCAAAATTCACCCTTCAGCTTTTATAGCGCCAGATGTTGTCATAATTGGGGATGTTGAAATAGGTGCCTATACAAATATATGGTTTGGAGCTAAACTTAGAGGGGATTGGGGCACAATTATTGTAGGAGAAAACACAAGTATTCAAGACAATGCTGTATTACATTCCAGGCCCAATGAATTATGTAAAATTGGCAATAATGTAAGACTTGCACATTCTTGCATGGTTCATGGGTCTTGCGATGTTGGAGATTATTCCATGGTGGGAATTAATGCAACTGTATTACAGGGGGCAAAACTTGGAATGGGGAGCGTCTTAGCAGCAGGTTCTGTACTTCGTGAGGAAGCAGGTGATTTTTGTTTGTATGCGGGAGTACCTGCAATTAAAAAGAAAGAATATCAATACAAGAGATTGAATGAATATAGTACAAAATTATATACAGATAATGGTCAAAAATTCAAAAATGCAGGATTTGGACAAGAAATCCCCAAAGAATACCTCTTTAATGATTAAATAGAACTATTTTAGTTAGATAGAATCAAAGGATTTTATCATAATCAAGTTGATGAGAATCAAGGATTTTTTTCGTCATTTCTTTGAAAGTATGAAGGATATTTATGTTTTCCTTTGAAGAGGTTTTTACATAGTCTTTTTCATTATGATTATTAAGAAATTGTTCTATAATCAAGTCGTCAATTTTTTGTTTTCCACTATTACCTTGAATTAAATCAAGTTTAGTTCCAATTAGAATTTTTGGTCGATTATGAAGTTGATATGCTTTTATCTGATCATACCACCAATCCAATCGAGTCAAAGTCTCCATATTTACTAACTCAAAAACGAGAAATATACCATCTGCTCCATCAATATAATACTTAAAAAGCTTTTTGAATTGTTCCTGTCCTCCAAAATCCCAAATCGTATGCCTAACAAATGTCTCCTCACCTTCTACGACGATTGGGATGTCATATGTATAAAAATCTATTCCAATTGTCAATTGCGTGTTTGCATCAAAAGTATCAAAACATAATCTTCGAGCAATACAGGTTTTTCCTACACCACCAGATCCTATTAAAACAAGCTTAAAAATGTAAGTAGGTCCTACTTCTTGATGGAATGTCATGATTATTTTATGTGTAAATATTTTTAAAATTATTTTTAAAATTTTTAGAATTTTTATGAATATTTTTACCTAATGCAATAAAAAAAAATCTATTATATAATATTAGTACAAAATATTAAAAATTTCAAAATGCTTTTTAAAAATTTTTCAAAACAAAAAGTCATTTTATTTCTTGATAATCAAATTCATGAAACGTCATTATTTCCTTAGCCATCCCTTTAAATATATTTTGTATGTTAATATTGTCTTTAGAAGAGGTTGTGGTGTAAAATTTTACAGAATATCTATCAATCGAATCATTAATGAGTGATTCATCCAATATAAAAGGATTATCCTTTTGTTCTAATAAATCAAGTTTAGAACCAACAAGAATTATCGGACGATCTGCGAAATCAAATTCAACTAATTTATCATACCAAAAGTCTAAATTCACTAAACTCTCTATTTGTGTTAAATCGAACACTAAAAATATCCCATTTGCACCATTTATATAGTAACGGAAGAGTGGTTGGAAGCGTTCCTGACCTCCAAAATCCCATATTGATAGTCTTATTTTAGTATTCTTTCCATTTACGATAAAAGGAAAATCATAGGTATAGAAATCTATACCAACAGTTAATTGAGTGTTTAAATTAAAAGTATCAAAACATAATCTACGTACAATACAAGTCTTTCCTACCCCACCACTACCGATCAAACAAACTTTGAAGATATATTTATAATCATCTTCTTTAGTCATAAACTATCCACCTTTGATAAAGACTAAATTTCTTTAGCTTCTTTAAAGAAATGCATAACTTGATTATAAGATTAATACTTATAGCTTATAATGATCATCGATTCCATATTTATAATATTATAGAAATAAAAGAGGTTCGATTAAAAAATCAATCGAAAGAACAGAGTTAAAAGTAAATTAAGTCTGTGATAATAATTCAATTAATGCTCGTGGTATTTCCTTATAATCATTTACGGCATAAAATTTTCCCCGTCCGGCCTTAGCAATCTTCCGACAAGTATTAATGCCTTGATCAGCATCATTTTCTGCGGGCATCCCTATTACATGAAGTGTAGGGAATTTTTTTGCTAATACGATGGGATCATCACCCCGATTATAATTACCATCAGTTATTAAGATTCCAAAATGACTTTTTCTTTTTTCTTTTATTTTATTTAACTCTTTTAATCCCTTTTCTAAACCAATATATATATTTGTAAAGCCAACAGCTTCAGAGTCTAAAATATCATCAATTATAGAAATTATAGGTCTTTTGTGATCAATCTTTTTCATAGTCATCGCGGTCGAATTAAATAATACAATTGCAAAGTCTTCTTTTTCCATATTATATGCCAAAACTGAGGCTGTAAGAGCGGCATTAAGTAATAAACGTCCATACATACTACCACTTGTATCTAAAACCAGTACTACTTTTCTCTTTTGCCGTTTTCTCTCAATTCCATAAATATCTTGATAATTTAAACTTTTTTCAAAAATTTTTAAAGGATTATGTTGGACAGTTTCATCCATACTAAACTCAGGCATTCCCCTCTGATAATAGGGAACAGTTTTCTTGAATTGCCCTCTAATTCCCTTACTTGTTATTTTTAAAGATAATTTTAAAATACTTTGGCGTGCTAAACGTCGAAAAATTGATTTATATTTTTCAGAAATAGGACGTCTTATAAAAAAATAGACCTCTGGCATAAAATCTCCGGATTCAGAAGCCTTTTCTGAGAAGAATTGTACTCCTTCCTCTGTATCTAAGGCATCTACACTTGCATAAATGTTTGCTTTAAGTAATCCCATTAAAGCTTCAAGATTCTTATGTTTTATTGCTAGATATGTAAGGTCTCTAATTTGCTTATAATCCAACGTGTTGGCAAGGTGTTTATAATAATCTGGTTTTTTTCTTTTTTTTCTAATTATTTCATATTCTAGAATTTCTTTATCAGGGCGACTTTCCGTGAGTCTAACATGCAGTCTTTTCTCAATCTCTTCGGCTTCTTCCTCAGAGAAATCATCGATTATTGAAAATCTGATTTATTTAACACAGCAAGAACAATGTTCGTGATAACTTCTTTTTTGGATTGAGTTAAACCATCCTCAAGCTCAATTTTGTTGTAAAGGGCCATTACAGCCGCTTCAACCCAATTTTTTGAACTATTATTGTTATCATACTGATTAATTAAGGTTGCTAAATCAATAGCACCTCTAATTGAACTGCCTCTCCGAACAGATGTGCTTTCTCTTGTCAATTGTATTATATTTTGAGATAAAAGTGCTACTTTATCACTATTTCCACTACCTAAACTAGCTTCTTGTTTTATGATAAGAATTTCTTCTTCAGGAGACTGATAATTTAGATTAATCCAAATGAATCTATCTTTTAAGGCTTCTCCCAATACAGTGACTCCAACATGAGCACTTGGATTTTGTGTTGCTACTACAAAAAAATCTTCATGAGCATTAATTGTTTTTAATTTAGGTATTTCTAATATTCTTTCATCTAATGAAGTTAATAATGAATTTTGAGTACTTTCAGGCATTCTATTTATTTCATTAATGAATAAACATCCTCCATTCTGCATAGCTAAAGCCAATGGACCATATTTATAAGAATCTTCCGTATATCCTTTTGAAATTACGAGAGGAGGATCAAAATAACCGACGAGATTATGAGGTAATAATTCCTCACTACAATCAACTCGATAGAAGTCGGAATCAAAAAAAGAAGCTATAGCTTTGGCCAAGGTTGTTTTTCCAACACCGACTTCACCTTCAATTAATATATTCTTATCTACTGAATGTGCTAAAACAATTTGTCTTAATTCTTCAGTTCTTCCAATTATTTTATATTTCTCTTGTATTTCTTTTACTCTTCCGGTTGTATCAACCATAAGTTGAGTAATTAACCATTTCTAAAATAATTTTAGATAAATATTTTTAGAGATCTAAATAATTTAAAAAAACATTTTTAAAGCAATAATTTTACCCTTCTTTGTTGATATTATTGGAGAATTGCTCTATTTCGGGAATGATTATATGTTCAAGAGCTAATTTCACTGCATCTGGAGAACCTGGAACTAAAAAGATGGTTTTAGCTTTTTTTTTACTTCTTAAAATACCTGCAGTTGCTCTATAATGTATTGCTGAAGTTCCAATTTTATTATAATAGAGATATCTGAAGATTTCTCCAAATCCATCAATTTTTTTTTCAAAATGAGGTTCTAAAGTTTCATATGTAATCTCTTTTTTTGAGAATCCCATACCGCCGCTAAAAATTATTGAATCAATTTTGTCATCTTTCATTAATTCTACTAAAACTTTGTTTATATGTTCTTGCGAGTCTGTTATAATTTCAGAAAAAGCTAGTGAAATTGATTGATTGCTTATTAACATCCTCTCTACTTTAGGAATGATCTTATCTGAGGTCTTTTCTTTCGACTTCAGCGCACGATAATGATCCGTATTTACTATGATTAAAGCTAAATTTATTTTAGGAGTTTTCTTTTTATGTTCTTCGGATACTTTTGATTTTTTTATCATTTTAATCAACTAATTTCAGTTTTCAAACGAAGAATAATAATTTTGAAGAAATTTTTCTTTTCTAAGTTAAAAGTATTCAATTATCATTAATTAATTTTCAATAGACCATTTTTAATTGATTTATAATTAGTATCTATTTTGTTTCATAGAGCTAATTACTAATCAGAATTCATTTCATATTATCCACCTGAAACAGGTAATAAGAATGCTACTGTATCATTATCATTTAAATTAATAGATGATGGATTTTTTTCATGGATTGCTTGGTTATTTATGATAACTGAAACCAAGTTATGTATCTTTTGATTTTTTTCATCCCAAATTAAATTTCTTAATTTATATTTTTCAAATAATATATTAAATAGTCCTTCTAAAGTGAACTCAGTTAAATTAAATTCTTCTCTCTCTCTACCAGTTATTGCTTTAAATTCAGCGAAATAAATAACGTGTATAATCATTTTTGAAAAAATTACTAGATTTTCCAAGTTAGTAAAAATAAAGCCATCTAATAAATATTAATGAAAATCCTAAAATGACTGTTGCCAAAAATAAATAAAAAGAAGTTATATTCCATTTATAATGCCATGTTTTTTTATTTTGGTCTCTCTTTTTTGATTTCTTAAAGCCTGTGATAGCTCCAGGTATTACGAGTACAATGGATACTAGAGCTGTAATACCATGAACAGTATAAAATATAGCTCCTCTGTTTAAGATTGTGGAAATAACCCAATAAAAAAAGGTACTTAGAGATGTTAGAAGGTAGCCAATACCCACCACAATATGGAATTTTTTATTCACAAACTTAGGTAGATCCTGAAAAAAATTAGTAACAGGAGATCGTTTTAATCCTGACATTAAAGCAATTCCCCCTAGAAGAAAAGAAATCGCTAATAACTCAGCATGTAAAATCCAATCAGATAGAGGTGTCCGATAGGCATTATCACTCCAACCCCGACTCTCCCAAAAACCTATATAGTCATAATCTACAATCTCCATTCTAACAACCCATTTCACCCATTTATAGCCTAAATGGTCTGGAGCCACAACTCTAACTGGAAACCCTTGTTCTGCTGGAAGAAGTTCACCATTCATTTCATATGCTAAGAGAACATTATCCATACTTGCTTCTTGAATAGTTAATGAAGAAGAATAGTCATCTGCAGCGTAAAAAACTACATCGATAGCTCCAGGTTGTACCTGTGCTAAATCTAATAATTCTTTCACAGAAACGCCTTTCCATACAGCAGTTCCGGAAGGCCCATCAACACATTGTAGTGTCGCAAGAATTTCTTTTGAAGGTAGTGAAGTAAAGTTGGAATACGAATAAGTTAGACTATTATTAACATTGCCTTCAATCATTAAATTCCAGGTATTTGAAGACACAATAGGAGTCTCTCCCTTCGATACTACAAAGAACTCATCATTCGGAGTTATTATATTTCTACTAAGAAAGAGACCTAATATTCCAACCATGGGAAGACATAACAAGACTAAAATTCCAATGTATTTTATATACATACTTCTTTTTTCGTCCATGGGAACTACCATCGAATCTAAATTCTGTAATAATTTTTAAGTATAATAACGAAGAATGGTACCAGTCTTATTAAATCAATTATGGTTTCCTAGTTTTAAAAGTTCCCTGCTATTAATTATAAGAGTTTATTAAAAATATTTTAAGTACTCTTAAAATATAGTTAAAAACAACTTATATAACGAAGGTACTGGAGGAATGGGAAGTAATTGAAACAAAAATAATAAGAAAAAGGAAAATCCCAATACACAGAAAAAAATGAATAATCCATCTATTGATTTGAATTTTATAATTTTCATATTAGTTCTTTGTTTATGAATGCCAAAACAACGATTTTCCATTGAAATTGAAGTTATATGCCCTTTCCTTAGGATTGATATGAGAGTTGCTACTAATCTTTCAAAAATCAGTCTATAGGCTTTTTTAACTGAGTTTGCTCTCTCAAGTCCAAAACCTCTTGCTCTTTGAGCTAGTGCTATTGTTTTAGCTTCCTGTTCAATTAATGGAATGTATCTTATCCCTACCATCAATGAAAAACAATATCTGTATGGTATTTTTAATCTTACTAGTGAATATAAAAAATCTTTGGGTGATGTAGTATTAGCATACATAATTGTGGATGTATATAATATAAGCACAATTATGGATGCTTTTAATGCATAATATAAAGCTAATCTCCTTATTGGTAGAAAAGATATATTAAAAAGGTAAAATAAAACTGTTTCCTGATTGCTTGGAATTGCATTAAAGAAGATATTTAGAACTAAACTAATAATAAGAATAATAAAAATGAATTTAAGTTTCCTTAATAAATCCTTAAGTGATATTTTACTAATTAGGGTTAATAAAATAATCATCATAAATATTATAGCCAATAAAATCAGACTTTTAATCATAAAGATGGAAATAGTAAGTAGAATTAAAAGAAAGATCTTAGATAAAGGATTCAATTTGTGCATAAATGAATTTCCAGGTAAATATGCAAACGTGTAAAACTTGTGATCTAATACTTTATTTTTATTTTTCATTGTTTACTAATTCATTTTGAGCTTTAATTTTCTCTAACAGTACAATGGGTCCCAAATTTTTATGTTTTTGAAAGTAGTTTTGACTGATATCATAATCTCTGAGAGTGCCATCTTTATTTAATTCAATTATTCTTTTTGTATATTTTAAGAGTAAATGGTAATCATGTGAAGATATGATGATTGTTTTTCCTCTTTTGTTTTCAATATATAACGTCTCAATTAATGAATCAATAGTCTTTTGATCTTGACCTATAAATGGTTCATCTAACAAAATAATTTCAGGATTATATATGAATATAGAACTTAAATTTAATCTACGTTTCTGACCCCAACTAAGATGAAATGGATTTTTTTGTGGATCTTCTTTTCCAACTAATCCTAATAATTTGGTAATATAAGAGTCTTTTAGGCCTTTTTGTAATCCAAAATTTTTCGGTCCATATAACAATTCCTCTTTAAGAGTAGGTCTAAATATCATATTTTCTGGGTTTTGAAAAATAAAACCTATCTTTTTAGCATATTCAAACTGATTTATTTCATTTAAATTCTTGTTATTAAAATAAATCTCTCCTGAAGTGGGTTCATATAAATTTGCAAGGAGATATAATAAAGTAGTCTTTCCTGAACCATTTGGACCAACCAGTCCAATAAAATCTCCTTGGTTAATTCTCAAATTCAGATCCTGTAATGCTACAATTCCACTATTAGGGTATTTAAATGTAAGATTTTTTGTTTCTAAAACACCATCTGTCTCAAAAGGCAAAATTTTATTATTTCTTTCTTTTAATTCTTTTAGAGATTTTATATAAACATCTTCAAATTCTATTAATTCATCGAATTTCTCATATTTTTGCAATTCAATTGGATTAATCTCTTTATTTATTACTATTTCATATAGACTTTGCAGATCTTCTGTCTCTAACTGAGGAATAAGTTCTATTAGTTCTTGAAAATCGGAGGGATAATTGAATTTTCGCATAGAACTTATTTGTTTTTGAAAATCATGAAAGACATCAATTATCCAAGGAACTCTTATATTATTTTTTCGTATATCTTCAAAATTTTGCGTAAATAACTGTTTTATATCTCCTTTTAAGGAAACTTTTCCATGATCATTTAATATTAAAAGCCTATCAGCAATATCCATTACTCTAGATAATCTATGTTCAATAATCACTAATGTTATAGGATATTCTTTTGATTCAATAAGATATTTCAATCTATTTAATAAAAGACTTTCTGATTGTTGATCTAAGAAAGCAATTGGTTCATCAAGGATTAATATCTTCGGATTCATCACTAAAAATGAACTTAAAATTACTAACTGTTTTTGTCCTCCACTAAGTTGGTCAATATCTCGATTTAATAAGTGATTTATTCCCATTAATTTGGAAACTCTTTTAACTCTTTCTTCTATTAGTTCAGATGGAAATCTTAGATTTTCAAGCCCAAAGGCAATCTCATCTTTTACATTAAAAGTTATTAGTTGATCGTTAGGATTTTGCTTAACTAATCCAACTAACTTAGATAATTCTGAAAAATTATAATCCCAAATACTTTTTCCAAATATTTTAACATCTCCTTTAACTAATCCTTTCTGACGCCATGGAATTATCCCATTCATAGCAAAGGATAAGGTTGACTTTCCACTTCCGCTCGAACCCGCTAAAATTAATACTTCTCCTTCTTTTAATTTGAATGAGATATTGGAAACTACTGGTTTTTGACTATTATCATCTCCATAGATAAAAGAAAAATTTTCGAAGTCAAGGGCTAATAAATTATTAGAATTAAAATATAACACCACACTAGAAGGTTGTTGGAACTCCAGCTTTAATTAAATAATCTTTAGTAATTTTACCTAATAATCCTGTGATTAGAATTCCAGAAATAAACGCAAACATAAAAGCTAAAACCCATAGAACCCAATGTAAGTACCAGCGTTGATTAATAATCCAAAAAAAAGGAGCTTGAAAAAAGTTACCCAACCCTCCCGCAATCCCCCATCCAAGTTTAGTATCTCCCTCTCCAATCTTTTCCATTAACATAAAACCGGTTATTAAGAAGAAACCCTCCATTATATTCACAAGAATGATTAATAAACCCCATGCATCACCAAATAAAAACTCCAGTACTCCTTTAGTAATCATAGTTAAAATTATTGTTGGCTTTTTATGGGTTAAACCATATACTATTACTGCCCAAATTACATGATGTCCGCTTACTAACTGTGTACCACCTGTTAAAGGATACCAGACCTTTATTAATAAAGAAAATGGGATTAAACTCGAAATAACACCGCCCATTACTCCAATTATTGTAGAGTAGAGAAGATCTAGAAGAGTCAATCCTTTAGATTTCTCATGTGAATATCCTGAGGGTCTATAACCCTCTTTAGAGTCTGATTCTTTTATATCAAAGTCTTCTACTTTCATTTTAATTAAACTCTTATTGGATTATTATGGTTTTCAGATATTTTATAGCATAATGAGTATTAGCTTTATCAGGAATTAATTCATGATCAACAATACTTCTGAGTGGTCCATCATAGTATATGGGATCTCCATCTTTTTCATAGGCAATAATTATTTGTTCTGTATTATTTTCTGCAAGTGTCAAGGAAAGGGATGTTTCAGCCCAATATCCATCCCCTCCAATAAATAGGAAACTTGATGCATCATTATTTAATATATTTTCTTCTTCTAAGATACTCCATAATGATGCACCAGAGTATACTTCATCAAACTCACTCCCTATAGCATTTACAAAATGAAATGTTCTATCTACTATCTGCTCATAATTATCAGATTTAAGATCAGCTACAGATAATTGTAATTCTCTATTAACGTTTCCTTTAATCGTAAGGATTTTTGTATCTTCTCCCCCAAATGTAGTTTTGATGTGATAAAATGGATCAATATCAAGCAGAATAAATGCATAGAGACTTAACCAAAAAACTGACATTCCTATTAAAATTGCTGAAACCAATATATAGAAATTTCTTTTTTCCATTCTCTAAACTAACTTCCTTTTTTAAGTAAATAATTAATCTTTCTAGTTATGACCACTAAAGCAATTCCTGAAAAAATTAAGAATAAAATCATATTATAAGCAGGTATCACTGCGGGAGATTCAGGAAATTTTATATCTAATGCGTGTGTCCAAGATATTAAGTGATCCTCATGCTGGGCATCATTCATAATTCCCATATTAAATTTATATTTTTTGGATTGGTCAAACTGGGTATCATAAGGATCATTTGTAATTAATTGTCTTTTAATCTCAAGTGAATATGAGACATTTGTCTGATATGTATAGGCAATTTCTACATCTTCTGTTTCCAAACTAGGGTTATACCAACCGTAAGTGCCAAAACAACTATCCCGACAATAATATGATGAGCCATTCAAGGGTGATGATGATAAACATGACCAATCCCAACTGTCTACATCACCACCACCCATATCTAGAGTATTCATTCCACTCGAAAAATATGCTGAAAAATTTGGTACATTGATATTCCAACAAAAATAAAGTCCATCATATACACTGGCACCTAGATCTGGTCTGGTTGTATTGTCAAGCCACTTACAGAATATATAAAGGTAAGTGTCAGTTATTACAAATGTTATATTTAGGTATACTACTGAAAAAGCAGGACCATAAGATTCAGAGGCTAATGGGATTATCAATGATCCATTTTCATTATCATTTGTATGTTCTTTCCAAAAATCCTCATTCGGTAGTCCATCTAAATTAATAGAAGCAGTTTTTTCATAATAAGGAATGATATTAACAACATTATGATAATCTTTACAATCTCCATAAGGAGGAAATGCTAACACAGATGGAACTATAATATTAATGCTAATTAGGATTGAAAAAAAAATTATAGCAAATTTAAGGTAATTTCTATTTTTCATATTATACATTGCCCTAAGAGTTATTGCCTTAAAATTAAAAAAAAAATAAAATTTTATGATTAAAGATAAAATCCTGGTGGAATTGGTCCGGTGTATGTTGTAATTTCAATTCGAGAGATATGTGAAAGATAAGTATTCCTTGGCCTCCCAGGAATAATCAAATAGAATGGACCACGATGATAACCACACATGCGTCGAGATGGCCATATTGGATCTGTTATTCCTTGTCCAGATTCTCCCAGTTCTTGATCTGCATAGACTAGTGCCATTAAGAGATCGCTCTGTTGCATTGGAACCATAGTTACGTTAATTAAATCAGCTGTTGTATTTAAATCTCCATTCGCCCACTGAGGATAAGGAGGTGTTATTCCCTGTTCAATATGTGTATTATTATATCGCAGTTCTTTCTTTCCACCGAATGGCCATGGCGCTGCCCAGTCATCTGCAGACCAAAATCTAACTGTGTAATTCAACCCAGCTGCGGATGTATGAGATATGATTTCTGAAATGTTTCTAGCCCAATAGTGCCTATGAAAATCCCACCAATCATCTCTGTCATAGTGATATTCATCATCATATTGATTTAATTTCATATTTGTCTGTTCAATTGAATATTCTACAGTTCCATTTACTACAACCTCTACTGTCCAATTACTCATAACATCGACTTGAGAGACATCATATATTGCAGAAGGAAATTGTTTTCCAATGAAACTAAAATTACCCCAATTTGGTGCTAATGGAGATTCTGCTAACCATTCTTTATTTGCAGCAATGGCAAGAATAATAGGATCTTCATCCCCATGATACATTCTTGTGATAAGTTCACCAGTAGTTATTTCTAATCTATGTCCATAATTTGAAGTGATTTCTAATTCCCAACCAAAACCAGTATCATACTTTTCTAAAATATCCAATAAATCTACACCAGTTATATAATACCCTGATACCGGATCAAGAAATGTATATGGATATATGATATCCTTATACTCATTAATTTCAGGACCTCCTGCTGCTTGTTCTTCTAATGCCAAGGCAATGCCATCTAAAATATCTTTTAGGGTTACTTCTATAGATGATCCAGTTTGATTATAAAGTATAAAATATGATGCATTTGGTGCAGTGCTCCAATCATCTGGCAGACCGAATAGATTTGTAGGTCCTTCAGAAGGTGGACCAAATATTTCAGGTCCTGCTATGAATAGATATCCTAATCCTCCTGATACTCCGACGATACATATTAGTAAAACACCGATAATAATATCTTTTTTATCCATTATATTCAAATTTTTTTTGATTTTAATACGTTATGTATAATAGGAAATAACGGTATTTTAAATTCTTTATTATATTTCTTGAGCTTTTATTGTCAATACTGTATATTATTTTTTAGTTGAGATAAAAAAAATTCAGTTAATATGACATTGAATTAGAAAGAATGACAAATAGAATAATATCTAATATATATATCGAAAAATTAAAAAAAATAATAATAATGCTAGAACTATAAAAAACTCTTATTTCTTCCACTTCCAAACATATTTTATAACATCTTGTCGACAAGTAGAAACACAGCTACCACAGAGAATGCAATTTGGATCATACATATTACCTGATTGAACTAGCTCATTAACATCAAGTCCCATTTCACACGCTTTTAAACATTGTTTACAGTCTGTACATTTTTCTACATCAGCTTCTAAGTGTAATGAAGGATATTTGAGAGCATTCTTTATTTTTGTTCCAAGAACTCCTAACACACCCATTGGACATGCATAATTACAAAAGGATCTCTTTCCACCTACAATTGTAAATAAAATTACAACTGATCCGAGAATCCCAAGATAGAAAATCAGCAATCCAATCTCGAATTCGTTCCATGAAATAATTCCCGTAGGATCTTCAGGAGTTGGATAATATGGATTAAATCCATATTGATATCCTAAATTTAATATTGGTCCTAATGCAACAAAGATAATCCAGAGGATAAATACAATATATTTGATCTTCCTTCTCTTCTGTTTCTTTGCCGGATCTAATTTTTTAGGAATTACATCACCAAAAACTTCTTGAGCAGCACCCCATTGACAACCATAAGCACAGAAAGCTCTACCGAAAAATAATGATGAAATGAACCATATGGTGAAAATAACAAAACTCATACTAATATATCCCTCAAAACCACCCATAATAATAAGAACTGGCGACATCCAATTAAAGGTTATGGGCAATAGAATAACCCAAAGAAACATTAAGAGTTTTCTAAATTTGAATAATTTTTTATATTGTCCCATAATATATCCCTATCGTTAATTATTTATTTTTTGAATTATCTCATTTGCCCAAACTACTGCTCTTTCTTTCGCATTTTCAGGTGTATTCTGTTTTGGTTCTTGAAAGCGAACTTCGCCTATGATATTAGCATCTTTTAAAGCATCTTTGAACCGATCCATTGCTTTTATGCCATCTCCTTGAGCACATACCCAAAGAGCTATGTTCTTCTTCGTAAGATCATATTTCTTTAAGAATGAACGAATTGGTGGAGAGAATGTCCACGCCCATACAGGAGTTCCTAAAATAATTAAATTATACCCGAGAGGATTAATATCAAACTCTTCCAATTTGGGTTTTTTCTTCATTGTAGCTTGAAAACCACCCCAAAAATATCTCATCCCACTTTCTGCATCAAGCTCTTTCACAGGTTTTAACTCTAACACATCGGAATTAATTGCTTCAACGATTGTTTCAGCAATCATTTTCGTGTTTCCCGTGAGAGAATAGTAGACAACTAAAACTTTTCCCATTTTTTTTTACCTCTTTTTTTAAATTTCCCTTGGACTTAAGCCTTCTCCAAGAATTTCGAATACAAAATCAATGATCTCATCTGAATTAAATCCAAGTCTGTCAATAAAATTCTTATTTTGCATCAAATCATTTACTAGTCCATTTGTCAAGGTTGAAAGTATATATCCAATTAAGAAAGGATTCTTGTCTGACCGGATTGCTTTAATTTTAACAGTATCAGTTAGTATCTTAATAAAAATATCTCTATAGGTATTGCTTAATTTAAGATAATCCTTCTCAATTTTAGTAAGATTTACTTCCGTTTTCGTGGCAATGTCAGGTAATTTTGAAGCAATATCATGAAAAATATTGGCATAAGCAGGAAAATCTTTGGTAAATTCATAATAAGCATACCCTACAGACATAATTTGTTTTATACCAGGATTTTCTTTTTCTGCAAATTCTCTAGTATATCTAATTATTAGCTGATAAGCCTTGATTCCAATTGCAATATATAATTCATCTTTAGAGATAAAATATTTATAGACTGTTCCTTTACTGAATTCTGCTTCGAGTGCTATTTCATCCATTGTAGTTTCTTCATAACCTTTAGATAGAAACAGTTTTTCAGCTGCCTCAAGGATAATTTGCCTTCTTAATTGTGCTTCTCTTTCTTTTCTACTTATTTTCTCTTCTTTTTTATTACTTTCCATTTACAATCACCATCTTCTTAATAAAAACTAAGAGTCATTTTTTATACCAAGGGTATTTAATAAAATAAAAATTAATATTATATTTAAACTTTTGGTTCAAAAAATGACCCTTGGTCGATCGCAGTATTTATGCTCATAGTGCTTTCAGAATTAGAAATACATTATTAATTTATTAAAAGAATACTAGAATTAAATATAATTAGCTAGAATGAAATTGGATTCATTCTAGCATAATTATACAAATTGAACACTGGTTGAAGGGAATTTAATAAGCATGAATTTTAGAACTAATAATATTAGACTCATTACAGATTATTGTTGATACAGATGTATATAATTCCTGCAGACTAAAAGGTTTCTTCTTAAAATCTGCTGCTCCCGCAGCTAAAGCTTCATTTTTTATTGTATAATCTCCACTAATTAAAAAAATTTTCATGTTACCGTCGATTTTTAATATCTCTCTTGTTGCTTCAATTCCATTTTTAAGAGGCATTTGATAATCCATAATAATTAAATCTGGTTTATTTTTAAATCTTAAATATTTATCTACAGCTTCAATTCCATTTTTAGCGTAGTCGATGACATCAAATCCCTTGAATTCTAAGAACTTTATATACAATTTTAAAATTGAATCATCATCATCAACAATAAATATTTTAGCCATTCATATCACCATTTTTTAACATAAAATATTAAAAAAAAAAATTATTCAATTTTAACTTCTACTAATAAATCTTTCAAATTTTCTGCAAGAACTCCCAATTTTTGTGTAGTTTGTGATATTTCTTCCATAGAAGCTGATTGTTGTTCAGTTGAGGCACTTATTCCTTCTAATGAAGTTGACGTTGAATGTATATTAGCTAATATCTCTCTTATTTTACTGCTACTATGGTCAACAGCATTTTTTGATTCCTCTGCTAATTTCCTTACTTCATCAGCTACAACAGCAAAACCTCGTCCATATTCTCCCGCCCTTCCTGCTTCAATGCTTGCGTTTAAAGCCAATAGATTTGTTTGATCAGATATATTTGATATAATGTCCAAAACTTGTTTAATATCATGAGATTCATTCATAATTTTAGCACCTTCATCAGCTACCTTTTTTGTACTGAAGGAAATTTCTTCAGAAGATGCGTTAATTTGATTTGTATTAGCAGCTAATTCTGTAGCAATATTAGCAACATTTGTACTCACATCTGATGCTGTATGCAAGACTCTTTGTAATATTTTATTAATATTTAATATTCGCCTTTCTACAAGTGCTACAAGTGCAGTTACTAAAAAAACTACTTCAATAATACAATTAAGAAGGTTCTGAAATCCATTCAAATCATAAGGATCAAACAATATAGTTACCAAATATTGGATTATTACAAATACACCAAAACACAAGAATGCGTGAGTTGGAGTTTTTTTTAATCTGTATACTTTAATTAATAAATAAGCAGCAAAAAGCAAAATAAATATCATACTAACTTCTAAACCTATTATACCCGGATTTATTGCTATAGTTAAGCTCATTAATGGAATTTTACTAGATTTGGATAACATCGGTCTATTTTTAAGAAAAGTTTTATAATACTCCAAAAATGAAGCAGCACAGATTAATACACCACCTAAAACGGAAAAAACTATAGATGCAATCATGAATTCACTAATATTGAGTGCTAAAAAAGAACTCATTCGAGCTGCTGTAAAGCTATATTGACAGGGAAGCCACCTTTTCAACTCGTGTCTTTTAATACTAACATATGTGAAAGCAATGCTAGACATCATTGCTAAAGTAAATAAAAATTCTTCTGCAGCCATTTTTATAACCTCCTTTTAAATTTGTTAAATTTTTTATTTCTCTTCTTTTCTTTTAGTTTTTATACCCTCAGCCACCCATTCAAACACCAATTCAAAAATATCATCAGTATTTATTCCTATAGATTCATAAAGAGTATGAAAATTTCTAAGAATATCAATTAACCCCCCTGTTAAAGATGTTAGTGCAAATGTCAAGAAACGAGGATCTAAGTCATCTCTAATGATTTTTTTATCAATCGCTTCTTTTATTGGTTTAAATACAAGTTGTTGATATCGCTGTGTCTCAACATTCATTTCTGTTTCATTTCGGTTTAAAGGTTTTCTCTCTATTACTTTTTTATACATGTTTAGATAAACAGGTTCTTTTCGAATCTCACTTGCAATCATATATAGTTTTGGATATTTTTTTGAAAATTCATAAGTGGTATATCCTTTCGATAGAATACATTGGAATTCTGATTTTGATGTCAGGTCAGTAGTTTCGTAAGAATCGTTTAGTCTTCTAGTCGCCCTTGTTGCTACAGCCAAGTAAAGATCATCTTTCGAATCAAAATAATTATATAAGGTACCTTTACTTAATGATGCCTTAAGAGCAATATCTTCCATAGTAGTTTCATTGAATCCTTTAGAAATAAAAAAATCCATAGCTGTCGTTATGATTTCACAGCGCCGTTGCTCTTTTTCTCTTTCTTTTCTTTGTTGGATACGTTTTTTACGCTCGTTATACATTTAAATCAATTTGAACATGGGTAACTTTTTGACCGAGGGTCATTAAATATATTAGTGACATTTCTTGTATTTAAACCTTTGGTCATTAATTGACCGTGGGTCAAAAAGTGAAGAGTGCCTTTATACGACTAGAGAAATAACTATTATGCCATAGGAGTCAAGGAAGGTCTTAATAGTGAATTCCAATCTTTAACACATTCGTCAGCCTTAACATTAAAAAACTCCTCAATTCTTTCCCAATTATTTACACGATTGAGAAATCCACCCTCATAAGCATTATTAATGGCATTAGCTATATTGTATTTATGCTCCTCTTCTGGAGAATAGATTTTTAACTGAAATCCATGCCTTTTCAAGTTCAATCTCGCTGGTTCTTTCACTTTATTATTAAGTTCGATATATAGTTTTGCAGCAGGAATAAGAATATAATACTTATGCACTCTCTTTTCTCTTCCATATGCATAGAAAAAACAAGGTTTTGCTGAAGGTTGGTCGATTTTTTTAAACTTTTCGTAACTATATTCATATTGTTTTTCTAACATTTCGAGGATAATTCTTGCTGTATCAGTTATAATTCCTGAAGAGTGACCACCTGAATTTAAAAACATTAGAGCCTTATCAAAATCGGATCTATAACTTCCTATTTTTTTAGGTTGTCCATATAAAATTGTTACAGGAAAATTAGTAAAGCCTAGTTTCTTTGCTGCATTCTCAACCTTTATATGCTTAGTTGGAGCCATTTACTCACCCTCTAATTGTTTATTTTAAAATTAGACTAATTATTAGACAATTAATGAAATTATGTATATATACTTATTTGTCCAAGTACATCTTGCTAATTCTCATATTTCATGTATAAAAATAGAAAAATAAAAATTAAAAAAAACAATTATGGTAGAGTTACTCTATTTGTATTTTCATCAAGATTGAGGATACCCTTAACAGCTAATTGCTTAATAGTACGCACTGCCATTATTGGTGGAACATCAAGAAGTTTCTTTAAATCATCCAATTTTGCTTCCCCCTTATCCATGATAGTAGCGATGATATCCACTTCATGTATTTCTTCATCTGAATTTTCGATTAAAAAGGACGTAAAGAAGTTTTTTTGTCTCATTTGGTTAATTTTATCCTCAAGGTCATCCATCTTTTTCTGGTAGGTATTTTTTAATTCCATCTCTCGGTTTTCGTTATCGACTGTTTTTTGATCCATTACTGTTTTATCTTCTTCTTTGGCAGTGATTTTTTCATTTACAACGCTGAGCTTATCGTCAAGTTGAGTAAGTTCAAATGCAGGTTTCTTTAAATCATTAACACTAGTTTCCAATGTGTTGGTTAATTCAGAAATCTTTGAAGTTAATTCATCCTTTTTTGTTTTTAGCCCTTCAATATTACTATCTAGTTCTTCTGATTTTGTTCTTAATTCTGTCAATTCTGAGTTTTGAGCTGATAATTTTTCTTTTATACCTTCTTCTTCTTTTTGTTCGGCTTGCATATAACGACAAGCTTCTCTTAATTGTGAAAGTACTTCCTCATTATGTTTTTGGAGAACTTGCCAATATGTATCATAGGCAGTCTCAAATTGTTCGATTAATGCCAAAATTTCTTGTGACCCCATTAGAAATCAACCTCTCCCTTTAGTGTCACTGTTCCATTTCCCTCATCATATTCAATCGGTCCATTTTTATTAACCATTTTTGTTAAAATACTTCTTGCCACATCTTCCCTTAAGCCCATTGCTTGAACAATACCCTTTAGTTCGAGAGTTGTATTAGGTTGTAAAGCTTGGATAAGTTTTAATTGAGCTGATTGTATATACCCCGCTTTTATCAAAGACTTCATCGCAGCAGTTCGCATAGCATACGAGTTGCTAAACTTCTCTTTTTTATTATATTCTTCTTGAAGTTGAGTTTCTAATTCTTTCATTTTATTATCAAATTTCTCCTGAAGGTCCTTTAACTCAATTATTCTATTTTCTAATTCATCTAAGCGACTACTACGGGTTGCTAACTCTTCTCTTCGTGCCGTGATTTTTGTTTGGGTTTCATTTAATTCGTTTTGTGTTTCTTGAATTTTATCTAGAAGATTTTGTCGTTGATTATTAAGTTCTGCATTACCTTCTTCTAATGTAGCAATATCTCGCTGATTTTGAGATATTTTATTCTTTAGTGAGTTTATCTCATCATCATTAGATTCAATACTATTTAGATTAGTCGTTTTGACCTCTTCAAATTTTCCAATTTCTTCTAATAAATTTGTTGGTTGAGCTTGTAATTTAGGAATTGAATCAGAATTTAATCTGTTTAATTCCTCGATAATTGAAAGTATCTTTTTGAGCGAGCTCTTAGTTTCAGTAATACTCATATAAGTTTCACCTTTAAAATAGTTTATAAAATAATAGTGTTAGTATTATTAAATTTTTAGAAAGATAAAAAAAGATTAAATTTCTTTAGAAATATCCTTTATTAACTTCTCTTTGCTGACTACACCATATGGGAGATTTCTTCTTTCAATTACGATATTTAAATTCTCAATTATTTTTTCTGCGAGGTAGCTAAATTCAAAAGGGAAATTTGGATTAGTTCGGTAATATTTTCTAAGGAAAATATTAATTAGGTCTATTTTATGTTTTGGTTCCTTCATTTCAAAGAGTCCTGGATCAGTATCAAGAAGAGAAGTACAGATCCATGCTAAATCATCCATATGATTACCTTCATATGCATCTTCAAAATCAACAGCATATATTTCATTAATCTCAGAGTCATAAATGAAATCTCTCAATCTGGTATCACCCTTACATAGAACAAATTTCTTTTTACCTTTATATCTTTTCCTAACAAAATTCTTTTCATGAAATTGAGCTATAAATTCTGCAAGTCTTTCTACGCTATTAATAATTTGAGTTCTTGTATCAGAATCTAAATCGTCTAAATTCTCAGTTTCTTTTAAGGGTTCATTGATAAAATCACATAAATTTGTACCTTGAACTTTTTCAAGGAATAAATAGGGCTTTTGAAAAAATAGTATACTTGGAACATGAAATTTTTGGTTTTTTAATCTATTTAATATATTAATCTCATTGGCAACATTTTCCGTTTTAAAAATTTTAACATAAACTTCATTCGGTAATTTAGATGGTTTCGTTTTAAATTTTAATTGGATAACAGAATTCTTTTTACTCGGAACCTCAAATATTTGAATATTGTCTTCGTTAATTTCAGGAATTTGCTCTCGTAAATCTTGGACCATTTTATTTTTTATCTTTTGAAGATCCATTTTTTAGGAATATAAGATATTATTTGTACTCTTATAAAGCACATAATTATAGCTATATTTATAACTATTTATGAAGAAATAAATAACGCATCTCAAGAAAAATTCTCTAATTTTCTAGTTTTCTTATCTTCTTTACTAAATCATTGAGATATAAATTTCCCATCCCCAATTTAACGATAGGGGAGAAAAACAATACCAAAGCGAACCGTATACCTCTAATTTCAAGATAATTAGAACAAATTTTCTGATCATTTTCCAATTCAAGATACATCTTCTTTAAACTACTTAATTTCTTCTCACTTCGTACTTCAAATTCTTTTGTTATTGAGAAAAGTGTATTGCTGGGAAGTGACGAGTAAACCACGTGTCCGTCTTCAGTAAACATCCCGCTACCTAGGATCTCTTTATCGTCCACGTAAGAACGCAATAAACTTATGATATCTTGAAATAATTGCTGTGATATAAGTACAGAAGTAGGATCATTTGCTTCTGTAGAATCAATGTCACTTCTCTCAAAAAATTCCATATGAGAGAATTCAAAATCTACCTTTTGATATCCACGCACTTTGAAATTTTTATCAACAAAGGATTGAAAACCATGTTCACAAACCGTCCCAGATGGAATAGAAACTGTAGTTAACTGCTTAGCTTGATTAATTATTTTTATAGGTATTTTTAATGCTTTCTTACTTCCACAGGTTGGACAGACGATGTTAATTTCTTGCTCTTCTTCCTTTGAATTTACTTCTTCAGTATCGATCATTTGATTCGATGATGTTTCCCTTATTGAAAATCTATATTTATATGATAATATTTTTGTCTATAATAACTTTCCTTCAAGAAATAAAGATCATTATAAGGAAAACTATAATTATTTAGCTCATATTAATATTAACTGAAGGTTATATATTAGTTCAAATACCGAGTTTTCTCAATTCTTTTAAAAAGTCGTTTACAAAATAGTTAGCTTTACCAACTCTAACCTCGTCGGAGAAAAATAAGATAGACACGAATTTCATTCCGTCTATATCATGATAAATCAAATGAATTTTTTGCTTATTCTCTAATTCTAAGAATAATTTCTTTAATCTGGTTAATTTTTGCTTACTCCTCACTTCAAGTTCTTTTATTATTAAAAACAATGTGTTATCGTGAATTGAAGAGAAAAGTATGTGACCATCCAGAGTAAACATACCACTTCCAAGGATTTCTTTATCATCTATATAACTCCTTAAAATAGTAATTAATTCCTGAAATAATGGTTTTGAACTAAAAATGGCTATTGGATCATATTCCACATACTCCACATGAGTGATTTCAAAATCGACTTTTTGATATCCACGTACCTTATAATTCTTGTCTACAAAAGATTGAAAGCTGTGGTCGCAACATAATTTTGAAGGTATTGAGATTGTAGTCAGTTGTTTACTTTGTTTAATTACTTTTATGGGAACCTTTAACATTTTACTAGTTGAACATACTGGACATACTACTCGAATTTCGTGAGAACTTTCATTTGAGGTTAATTCAACTATTTCATTCATGGGATTCGAGAGCCTGAATTGGAT
Organism: Promethearchaeota archaeon; assembly: GCA_019058425.1. GTDB lineage: Archaea > Asgardarchaeota > Lokiarchaeia > Sigyniarchaeales > SOKP01 > Loki-b32. The sequence continues at coordinate 67,392 of JAHPYZ010000001.1, read as the reverse complement.
GAAGATCTGTATGTATATGATATGATCTAAGCTTTTTATAAATTTATCTCCAAATATAAAATGAATCGATTGGATAAAAGTGGGTATTATAAAGAAAATTCTTGGTCAGAAAAATTTAATTTTGAGAACGCTTCACTTCTTTTTCGACAAGAACTACATCTACCACATGGTTGATCTCCATCGCTATAACAGCTCCAAGTCCATTTTAAAGGAACCTTTAATTTTCTTGCTAATTTTGCTACCTCTACTTTAGACATTTTTGCTAATGGAAATAATAATTTTATTGTGGTTATATCATCAAGGTGCTTTCCTTTATTAATTAGATCCTCAAGAGAATTGAAAAAGAGTGGAGCAGCATCGGGAAAATATTGTGGATCAACGGATATATGTCCCCCTATTATAAATTTACATCCAAAAACTTCTGCATAATAAGATGCTATTGAATAAAAAATGAGATTCCTTGAGGGGATAAATCCTTCAGGAGCATGGAGAACATTTGGTATAGGAAATCCTTCTATTCGTAAATCTATTGATTCCTTCAGAAATGGTATTGGAATTTCAATAATTTTAATATCGAGACTTTCTGCTAGTTTTTTGGCTCCTTTTTTTTCATTTTCAGGTCTGAGATGATAATTAATTGAAAGAGCTATTAATTCAAAACCTTCTTGATGTGCCTTGTAAAGCGCAACAGCAGAATCCATCCCACCAGATAATAAAACTATTGCTTTCTTTCCACTGTCTTTGGATTTAGGAGTGATTTTTGCTTTAACTGCTTCTTTTATAGCATCATTTATATCAGATAATTTATAACCAAGTGTTTTAGCTGCGATATTACCATCTGAGGTTATATTGCATCTCATTACATCAATCATTTCTTTACACAGCCCGAGGAGTTCTGGAGCATTTTCAAAACTTATATTGTTAATTCGTGGTTGAGGGATATTGAAACCTAATGCAATCATACTCTCAACGACTAATTCAATCAAATCAAGCATATTTATGATTTTGGGACCAACAAGATCATAAATTTGATTATTCTTCCCTTTTCCATCAGCCGCCGCTAAAAAAGCATGAACTGCGTCCTTAACAAAAATAGGTTGCATTGGAATTTTACCATTGCCAGCAACCTGAACAATCCCACTGCCAATTTGGTTTATGATCTCAGGGATAAGTTCATCATCCGGACCCAAAATATAGGAAGGTCTAAAAATTATATAAGGAACGGTTCCATTTTCGAGTATTTTTTCTGCTTCTTTTTTTGAATAAAAGTATGCATCAGTAGCCCATTCTTCTGTTCCGTATCTATCAACTCCTAAACCTGATGGAAAAATTATCCTAGCTACTTTTGCTTCATGAGCAGCTTCAGCTAGTACACGCATTCCTTCAATATTTATCTTCTCAAAGAGTTCTTCAGAACCACACACAACACCACGAAATTGAATTAATGCTTTGCATCCCTCCAATACTTTTCTGAGCTCACTAACACTAAATTCTTTGATAATAACCGCTTTTGCTCCCAAAGACTCTACATCTTTTGTAGCATCCTTTCGACGAACAATACCAATAACATCCCAACCATTTTTGATAGCTTGTATTATCGTTTGTTGTCCTAAATATCCATTAGCTCCGGTTATTACTAATTTCTTATACTCCATCGTATGAGCATCCTCGAATTTATTATGAAAGGTAAAAGTCATATTTATTTTGACTTATAAATAATTATTTTATAGAAATCAAATTATTGATGAAAGGTGTTCTATTCTTTAGAAAAATTCTTTCATATTTATTGTTTTTAAACATAAAATATAAAAATATCAAAGAGCTTGTTGCATACAAAAATGATAAAAGCAAATAAATTATTACTGTGGGCAAATTTACAATGAGTTTTAAAATAAGATTAGAATCAACGAATATTAAATTTAGTGCATCTCACTTCTTAAAAGAACCGAGTCAATGTGCACGATTACATGGTCATAATTACTATGTTTCAGTTGAGATTAGCGACAAATTAAATGATAATCATTTTGTTGTTAACTTCATCGAACTGAAAGAGAATTTGGAGTCGATAGTTGAACCATTAAATCATTATGTTTTAATCCCAACAGAATCGGACGATATAGAGATTCGAGAAGAGAAAGATTCTGTTGAGGTAATTGCGTACAATAAAAGATACGTTTTGCCCCGAACTGATATATTTTTCATACCAATACCGGCTACCACAAGTGAGCTTTTAGCAAAATATATTCATAATAAATTGAAAGAGATATATAAAAACAAAAAGATCTTAGTAAGAGTGGGTGAAAGCAAAAGCACTAGTGCTGAATACTGTGATTAAGAACATGTTCAGCCAAATTAATATATTTCTTATAGAGTATTAAAAATACAAATAAAAATATATAATTATTTCATTTTTATGTTGACGGAGAAAACGTATAAACTGGGTGTTCTTTATGGTATTGGTCCTGAGACTGAAATGTTAACTCAGAAATTTGTTGGTAATCTTATTAACAATGAAGAGTTTTGTAAAGCATGTGAAATATTAGAGCAAAATGTAAAATGTGATAAATGCCGTGAACATGTGAAAAGCCATGCTAATTCTATTTATTTTTATGAAAAAGTGGGAGAAAATGTACCCGATTTTGTAGAAGATCCAGAGGAATTTCTTCCAAAAAGTCTCCCTCAAGTCGATTTTATAATGGTTGTAGGCATACATCAAGATTTACTTTCAGGTCTACCTTATTATCTAAAAGATAAAGAAGTAAAAGCCGTGATTGTACCAATAGAGGATCCTAAATGGGTTCCTGCCGGACTTCAAGTCCAGGTTTTAGAAGAATTCGAAAAATATGGTATTCAAGCAGTCTTTCCTAAACCTTTCTGCTCTTTAAGTAAAGAGTTAAATGACTATAACAAAATTGGCTTTCATCTGACAAATGAACATGAATATATTGATGAATTTATAGATTGTTATAAAATTGGAGAACCAGTTGTCTCATTTCTATTAAGTAAGGATGGAGAATCGATTGAAGATGCCTGCATCCTTCAAAGTGCCCCATGCGGAAGCACTTATTATATTTGTCAACAATTAAAATCAAAGTATTTTAAAAATGGAAAGAGCGGAGAACTTTCCTTAAATGAAAGAATAAGTAAAGCCCATCATGCTTATCCTTGTAATGCTTCAATGGACCAAGATTCTATCCTGAAAGATTCAATATTGCATGTTGGGGGCTATTTAATCAGAAATGCGATTAGACGAGAGTTAAACCTTGAAGAACAAGAGGGTCAAAAACTTGTATATGTTATAAAGTGAAGTTATACTTATTTTTTGATATATTTTTCCTTAAAATCTTGAGCAAGTATAAAAATTAAAAAAAAATATATAGAAAAGAGGAATATTGGTTTATGTGTGGTTATTCGAGAAGCTATTTTCCCAAAAATGTTCCTCCTTTTTCTATATTTAAAATAAAATATTTCACCCGTTAGTTAATATCTCTCCTTTAAGCTTATTCTTAATCTACTTCATAAAAATCTACAATTTCATATGGCCAAACCCAATCACCCAATTCGTCAACATAAAAGCTTTGTAATAGAAAAACTATACCTTCTTTACTTGCTGTAAATCCAAATTCCCCAGCGTGTTCAGTGAAAGTCCCTGAGGCAATACCAACTATAATTCCTGATATCCATTCAGTTATAGCAAATTCAAAAGGTATCGGTTGACCAGGCCCAGGAAGGATAAATTTATATTCTGCAAAAAAATCCATGTTTAGATTTTCAAGAATTTCCCCAGGAAATTGTTCACCTCCGAAAAAATCAAACCATTCTTGTAATTGATATACTGATCTAGGACTATTTTTTCCATAAAGATAGACTGTGAGTTCGGCTTGTCCATCATCTAATTCTTCTTCACGTATATAGCCATAATATTGCCCAGTATCTTCAACAGCAAAATTTGGTCGTATTACCCAACCTTCTGGGAGAAGATCCCAATTAGTAGTGTATCCTAAAACCACACGAGGATTATTTAATGTCCAGTCGCTTAAGGGTCTATATGTCACCTTTGCATGTTGACCCCAAGCATTCACACTTATTATTGGCGCAAAACAAAAGAATATAAGCATTAGAGCTACAAATAAATAGGCTTTTTTTATTGATTTCATTTTTTTTACCTCATTTTTTTTCTTTAAATGATGTTATGGCATTTGTTAATAGACTAAAAAATAAAAAAATATATAGAATGGAAGTAAATTGGTTTAGGTGGTATTACTCGAGAAGTCATTTATTTAAACTTTTTCCTCCTTGTTCTATATTTGAATTTAGAGATTTCAACCCTCAATTGATTCTCCTGCCATTTTATTTTCAGCTCAATTCATGAATTTCCACAGTTTCAATGGGATATAAACCGTTAAGATTTGGCATATAATTAGGATGATCTTCGTCAAAATCTGGTTTAAAAAGGCACTTTTGGTGAAATATTACCATTCCTAGTGCACCAGCGGTTTCGGCATAACCAAGTTCAACTGCATGTTCGGTTATAGTTCCATAACCAATACCATGAATATCAAATGAAATGAAATTACTAAAAAGAGACGTACATTTGGGTATCTCTGCTCCAGGGTGAGGGATGATGAATTTCATAAGTACAGTATAATCAATATATGCATCTATTTCTTCACCCAATACGGCTTGAGGTTTACTTGAAAGACCAAAAAAGTAGGACATCGTCTCCATGTAGTTATATACCGTTAAAGGAGCATTCTTTACATCTAAATGCAAAGTTATTAAAGCTGTTCCATCACTTAAAGCTCTCTCCTTTAGATACCCATCAATTATAGTATCTCCTATTACCAAGCTATTTTCATATACTAAGTCATTTACAAAAAGACCAATTCCGGCTTTAGGAAAGGGGAATCCCATCTTGCACGCTAACCAGCTATCTCGGCTGTAAAAGTCAGGAAAAGCCCAATTTTGTTCTCCCCAGGGAAAAGCCGCATAATTTGGATCTAACCAATCCTCTATCAGCCTTTTAGTAACTTCAAGTGCTGCAACAGAAGATGTAAAGCTGAAAATGAGGATTCCTAGTGCTGCTAATATTAACAATTTCGAAGTTTTTTTCATTTTTCTTCAACTCTAAATTTTGTTTTTAAATTTTTTTTTTGATTTTATAACACGGTCAAAACTATTGCCTTCATTAGGTTTCATATTTTTAAATAGAGCGTAGAATTTGGATTATATGCTCTCTCTATACTTTTTTCTTATACTTTTTGTATTTCGAAGAATGAACGTGCCATAACATATATAAAATGGGACGTTTCATATATAAATGTTACGATCATATTTATATAGATTAAATCAATATAATTTATATAAAAGTAAAAATAAATAACGTTCTATATGATCTTAAATAAATTTAATTGGTTGAAATTTTGAAAAAGTATTAAGAAAGAAAATAAATAAGATTTAAATAAAATAACAACACCTAACTTTGAAAGGGGTCTGTTAAATAAGATGAATGTAAAAAAAAATAGTAGAATTGAAGAAGAATGGGATCAATTAGTATCTAAGCATAAATTACGATTTGACATTTGGGCTATTCTTGAACTTCACACAGAATTAAATGTAACTCAAATTTCTCATTTTATAGAACACAGTAAATCGACTGTTGCGAGACATCTTAAGTTAATGGAGAAAGATGGTCTTCTTATATCTAGTATAGGCGAACAACCTGTAAAAGGAAGAATTCCTCCAAAGGTTTATAAAATTAATCCAAAATTTAAAAAAAAAGAATTAAGGCTCGATGAATCGGATCTTTCGAAAGATCCTGAGAAACTCACACAATTTTTCAGAAGAGAAATCAATAATTACCGAAATTTCAGTTATAATATTACACAGTTATTAGATTACCTAGATCCATTGTTAGATCTGCTTCAAGCGCAGTTAGAAGATATTAAGAGAGCTAAAAATACCTATGATAAATATCTCTCATATATTGACGAGCCTATTTTTTTATATTTTGACAAGAAACGGGCTCAGAAACTTATGGATTTACGAACAGAATACGTTTTCAAATTACACAGACTTGCAATGGAGGAAGAATTAGATAGTGGAGAAGCATTTGTATATTTTGATATGTCTTTACCTCTTGCTGCTCTTTTTGAATTAAGAAGAAAAATAAAACAAGCTCGAATCAATAAGGAAATAGCAATTGATTTAGAACCATTAATCAAAAATTTTTAGATTTTTTCTTTTGTCTCCTTAATCGCTAAAAGTTATAATCAAATAAATTATAATAATTAGTAAGAAAAAAATACACGAAGTTCAAAATCTCTAAAAATATTAAGTTAAAGGCAAATTATAAAGAAGAATCTAACAGAATTATCAAATGTAGAATTACTCAGAATGAAATCTTACTCCAAAAATGCAGATATTTAGAATCAATCACTAGTGGAGTATAATATATGTTAAATGAATTCTATAAAGTCAAACAACTTAAGGATGAGAGTAGATATAAGGAAGCTCTCCAAATTATTAATGAGCTGGAAAAAAGCCTTAATTATACGACTGAAGAGAAATTTGAACTTTATCTTCAGAAGCTTTCTCTTCTTTTTGAACTCGGGCATTTTAAGGAGTTTATTAATTATATCGATTTAGCAGATAAGGAAAGATCTCAAATAAAAGATAACCTTAAAATCATCGATTTTCTCCTTTTCAAGAGTAGATTGTTTCTAATTCGAGAGGAAAATGATGAGGCATTTAAGATTCTTACTAAAGCTGAACAAATACTTAATGATTTGCCTTTAAAAGAATTTAAAGAGAAAAATGCTGTTATACTTCTAGGTAAGGCACGTGTTTGTTTTAAGAAAGGTGATTTTGACCATTCAATAGAGTATGTCTATAATGTTTTAAAAATTGCAAAAGAAATTAAAAGTGATGTTCTTAGATTACAAGCTGTAAAAATGATTTGCTTTAATTATGAAGATATGGGTGATTATAAGAGGGCTCTTGAAATTGGTGAAAAATTTTTAGAACTAGCGAAGAAAGCAAATAATAAACAAGAGATCATTGGTGCTCTTAATATTTTGGGAATGATTCTCACTGAAAAAGAGGAATTTAATCAAGCATTAGATTATTTGAAGCAAGCCTTATCAATATGTGATGAAATTAGTAGTTTTAAAACAGCTGCAGTTCTTACATCTCTTTTTAAATTATATCTAGAAATAAAGAATCTTAGTAAAGCTGAGCAATGCCTAAATCGTGTAAAACAAATCAAAAGTGAAGTAGACATCAAGTGGTTTGATGATGCATTTCGTCTTATAAAGGCAGAATTACTGAAAAATGAACCTAAACATATTGCCCAAATGAAAGCAAGAGAGATCTTTAAGCAAATTGTTGATGAAGAAGGGACATTCCCTGAGTTTAATTATGTTTCTCTGATACATCTGTGTGATTCATACTTAAAAGAAGTAAGTAACACAAACGATTTAAAATTGCTAGACGATCTTCAACCTTATCTTACTCAATTAATGGATATTGCCATTAGTCACCAGTCTTTCTGGTTACTTGTTGAAAGTTATTCATTTCAAGCAAAGCTCAAGCTTATATCATTCGAATTTAGTGAAAGTCAAAAACTTTTGGAGAAAGCTTTATTTTCAGCTGAAAAATATGGCCAAGACCGAATGAGTAAGCTTATAATGAAAGAACAGGAAGAATTATCTAGAAATTTAATCAAATGGGAAAAATTAAAAGAGTCGGGAGTAAAGATTTCAGAATGCATGGATTTAGCACGCATAGATGAACAGATCGAGCTTTTGCTACAAAAGCGCAGATATATAAGAAGTACTAAAATTACTCATGGATATCAGTGAACAAATTTATAATTTTATTTTTAATAATTTATTTTTAAAAAATCATTTAAAGCCTTCATACAGAGTATAATTCTTTTATAGTCTATAAATGTTAAGTTCTAATTGAAGTATATCCAATGGTTACATAGGTGAGAAATTATTACGACAATTGCATGTTCATCATCTATTTGTGATTTAGAAGAGGAGGAAGTAGAATCTTTTTTCGAAGAAAAATTCTGGTATTTCATTATTCCTGCAGCATTTTTACTTGGGATTTCTATAATTTTAGAATTAGTATTTGAACTTAAATTAATATCTCATATTTTGGCAATTGGCTCAATTCTTCTTTCAAGTTCTGGAGTTGTTAAGGAAGCAATTGAAGATTTGAGTGAAAAAAAAATAACGGCAAATCTGTTAATGTTGATAGCTGGTGTCGCATCATTCTTCATATTACATGGTCAAGAAGGTGCAACAGCACTATTATTATATGCAATAGCAGAAAAATTAGAAGAAATAACAACTGAAAAGTCAAGGAATGCTATTAAGGAACTACTTGAACTCGCTCCTGATGATGCTCTATTGAAAACTGAAAACGGATACGTGAATGTTCCCTCAAAAGATGTAAAAATTGGGGATATCATTGGTATAAAGCCTGGAATGAAAGTCCCATTGGATGGTATTATTATTAAAGGGAGTTCCTATCTTGATGAAAGTGCAATTACAGGAGAATCAGTTCCGGTCTTTAAAGAAGAAGGTAAAGAAGTTTTTGCTGCTAGCCTAAATTCTGAAAGTTTTATAGATATTAAAGTTATGAGAGAAAGTACAAATACGATTGTAGCTCAGATTGCAGAAAGCGTGAAAATTGCTCAACAAAATAAAAGTGATAACGAAAAATTTATTGAAAAGTTTGCAAAATATTATACTCCTGCAATTCTTTTATCATCCATTTTGGTAATGACTATTCCATCATTTTTTGGACTCAACTTTTATGATTGGTTCTATCGTGGATTAGTTCTATTAGTAGTTTCATGTCCATGTGCTTTAACCTTATCTACTCCTTTAGCAAATATAGCATCTCTAACTAAACAAGCTAGAGAAGGAATTTTAGTTAAAGGGAATAAATTTATTGAAAAACTTCAAGATATCGAAGTCTTTGCCTTTGATAAAACTGGAACTCTAACTGAAGGAAATTTAAGGGTTTTTGATATTTATACTTATAATGGAGCTAAAAAATCAGATATAATTAGTCTTGCTGCCAGTTTAGAAGCTCTTTCAGAACATCCGATTGGAAAAGCTGTTGTTAAACAAGCTAAAGATATGGATATACAATTTCAAGCAGTTGATAATTTTGAAGTAATAAAAGGTAAAGGAGTAAAAGGAACAATCCTTGGTGAGATTTTTTATTTAGGAAGCCAAAAATTTATTGAAGATTTAAACTATAATCTTCCAATTAATGATATTAAGAATATTGAAACTTCAGGAACAATACCAATTCTGCTAGGAAATCAAAAGCATTTAATAGGAATCATCTCAATTAGAGATGTATTAAGAGTTTCAGCACCTATTCTAATTAATGGGTTAAAAAAGAGAGGTTATAAGACCATCTTAATATCTGGTGATAATCAGAGAGTATGTAATACAATTGGAGCTTGTTTAGATATTGATCAAGCGTATGGTGAGCAACTACCTAATCAAAAGCTTCAGGAAATAAAGAATTTAAAACAAAAATATAAGGGGGTAGCAATGGTAGGTGATGGCATAAATGATGCTCCTGCTTTAGCGCTTTCAGATTTAGGCATAGCAATAGGAGGCTCTGCTACGGATATTACGCTAGAAACTGCAGATATTATTATTCTTGGAGATGATTTGAAAAAAATACTAACCTATATTGACATTGCGAAGAAAACGAATAAAAAAATAAAACAAAATATTTGGACTTCTGTTCTCGTGAAGGTTTCATTTGCAATTTTAACTGTTATTGGATTTATGACACTATGGCTCGCGGTAGGGATTGGAGATATGGGTATTTCTTTATTAGTTTTACTCAATAGTTTAACAATTTTCAGATATAAGTTCTTTTATAAAGAAATTTCAAATGAAGATTTAGAAAGTGAAGCCAAAGTTATTATATGTACAAATTGTGAAACTAAAGATATTATTCCTCAACATCATGGTCGAGATATGGTTCAGAAAGGAGACAAATTAATTTGTTGGAAAAATATTCTAAGCAGTGAGGAATTGGAGACCTGCGATGAACAATTGCCACTTCACTGTCCTTATTGTCAGAATAAATTGGAATTAAAGTAATCTCCTAATTTTTCCTTGTTTTTTTTGAAAATTAAAAAATTATATTCAGAAATAAATTGCTTTATATTTTATAAAAATCTTACCAAAAAAGCAATCATTTTTGAATTTTAAACTTCAGACCTATAATAATTTTTAACAAACAAGATTAAATCTCTTTATTATTTATTATTTCTAATAAAGAAAGTGTGATAAATTTGAAAAAAATTAAATTAGGTAAAACAGATGAGAATATTCCTATCCTAGGTCAAGGTACGTGGGGTATTAAAAGTTTTAGAAAGAAAGAATATTATGAAAAATGGAAAGAATCAATAAGGAAAGGCATTGAACTTGGAATTACTCATATTGACACTGCTGAAATGTATGGTAGAGGAACTTCAGAGAACATAGTTGGACAGGTTATCTCTGAATATAATAGAGATGATTTATTTATAACAACCAAATTGTTTCCAATGCATACTCGATACAATACTATGAAAAAAGCGGCTTATAATAGCCTTAAAAGATTAGGAATTAAACAAATAGATCTTTACCTTATACATTGGCCATCTCCTTTAATATCAATTAAGAAACAAATGAGAGTTTTAGAGGATCTTGTCAATGAAGGAAAAGTGAGATATATAGGGGTAAGTAATTTTTCTGTAGAACAATTTAAAGAAGCTCAGACTTATCTAAAAAATACTGAGCTTGTTAACAATCAATTAAATGCTAGCGTTATAAGACAAAAACATATAAAAAAATCGTTACCTTTTTATCAAAATGAGGGAATCATTATGACGGCTTATAGTCCCTTAGGACATAGTGGTTTTCATAAATTAGAAGGAGAGTTAAGAGAAAAATTAGATCGCGTAGCCAAATCACATAACTCGACTATTCAACAAATTGCTATTGCTTGGTTAATTAATCATGAGAATGTGATTACCATTCCGAAAGCATTTAAAATTGAGCATATGGAAACGAATGCTAAAGCTAGTGAAATTAAGCTATCAAGCGAAGATATTAAACTATTCTATGATGTTAATCAAACCATGAATAATGTAAAAATAGTATCATCTGAAATAGATATTTCATCCACCAATTAAGTCTTCTAATCCTTTATATTTTATACTTTATATCGAGATCTTCCAAATAAGAAAAAAAAATAGAATTAGGGAGATACTGTTAGCACTTTTTTATCAAAATCTTCTGGATCTCCTCCTTCTTCCATAAATTCAGCAAATCTCTTTAAACTATCTAGAAGCATACTTCCTGCGGATGTCAGAATTTTGGTGTTCTTTTCATCTTCATGCTCCCCCCAAAGTAGAGCGTGGCAGAAATCACCTTTTGGTTTTAAAATATATCCCATTTTAGTAAAGATAGATCCTTCTATATCGAGTGAAATCTTTTCATTTTCAACCTCTTCTACACGTGTAGATGTGAGATCTCCTATGGTACTTTTTACTGCCCATTTTTTTGGCCCAATTGATTTTAACTCATTTACCGTTAAGTTCCATTTGACTTCATATGTGTCACCATCGATTAAGATATCATAAATTGTTTTTGCAGATGCTTTCAAATCATCTTCAATTTCAACTCTTGGCATATCATCACCTCAAATTTGTTGTAAGTATATTTATGATAATTTAGTTTTTATACATTTGTGTCAGTAATAATTGCTTAATTTGAGGCTCTGTTTATTGATTACCACTTTTCTATTTAGGTTGAACTTATATCAAATATTTACTCTCTACAATAGATTTAAATATCGCATTGTAATCTATAACCATGCATCTTTATTGAAATGAGCCTCAGCTATTGATTTAGCATTAGTAGCAACTAAATTCCTCTGCTCTGGTTTGACATCTAATTGTAAAACTGACATTAAATTAAGTTTAGAGATTTTTTTTAATGATATTTTTGGTATTTCACACACCAATTAATTCTTTAAATTCTATTAAGTCCTTTAATCCATTAAGTTTTTCATCCTTCAATGCTCTTTCTTTATAATTATCATCAAGAATTATAACTTTTGCAAGGAACTCCAAGGCTACTAATTTATTATCCCTAAGAGCTTCAAGACAAGCGAAATTATACAAGGTTTCACTATCCGTTGGATTCTTTTTCAAAGATTTATTTAGATAATACTCCGCTTTATCAAAATCTTTTTTGTTTAAGAGAACATAGCCAAGATTATTCTGAACTTCAGCAACATTATATTTATAGCGTTTAGGATCAACTTTTGCATAATTTTTAAAAATTTTTAGAGCCTCGAGGTATATTTTTTCAGCATCTTCAAATTGCTGCAATCTAGTATATAAAGTACCAAGGGAATTCTGTATAATAGCAATATTATACATGTATACATCTGGATTTTCTAATGCTAAAGGTCTAGAAACTTCTAATGCTTCCTTAAAAAATGGTACTGCTTCATCAAATCTATTTAAACTAGCGTAAAGATCACCAATATCTAATAGAGTAAGAGCTAGTTCTGGTAAGACTTGATCAGGATAATGTTCCGCAACATTTTTTTTAATTTTTAATGCTTCAAGGTGCATTTGTTCTGCTTCTTCAAATCTCATTAATTCAGTATAGGTAAGTCCAAGATTACTCAGAGTTTTCGCAATATCGAGTAAATACATATCATAAGACATCTTAGCCAATTTTTTGTAATTTTCCATGGAATCAATGGTACCATCTTGAATATCTTCCAATAAGTCTAAATCAATACCTACTTTTCCATATTCACTCGTAATAGGGGGTTTTTCTGGTAAATATATATCATAATACCGCTTTAATAACTCATTATATCCCTTTAAATCATCACCATATGACTCTTCTATTCCACTATACTCTTTTGAGTGAAAGTCAGGCGAGTGTGCATCATAATACTGTCTTTCTAACTCCTGGTATGAATTTAAGGCATCACTATATATTTTTTCAGCCTCATCAAATCGTTTTGAATCTATATATAGGGTTCCCAGGTTTTTCTGAGTTGCAGCAATATATGGTAGATATATTTTGTAATACTTTTTCGCTAAATTTTTATAAATTTCTAAAGCATTAAGAAAGATTTTTTCTGCTGTTTCAGAACTACCTAAAACAGCTAACAAAGTTCCAAGTACAATTAAAATTGGAGCTTTATATTTATCTTCAAGTATGAATAATTGCTCTGCAATATCAATCAATCTTTTATGACTCTCATTAAATTGCTCTATATTGTTTGCAATTGTTAGGAATTCATCAACAAGTTCCGCAGAGGGTTTTAATTTTGCTTTATGATAAAGTATTTCAATCTGATCGTAAAGATCACCTTTAAACTTTTTTTCGTAATATTTTAGAGCATTTTCATGATGCTTATTCTCAGCAAAGTTTTCTAGAACTTCTTTAATTAAGGGATACGAGAAATCCAATACTTGTACTTTCTCATCTTTTTGTTTTATTATTCCAGTTTCTAATAATTCTTTAAATTTATTCTCAATATTAGACAGTTGAATAGAAGCTTTAATACTTTTTTTATCAATATTAGTTTCTATTTCAGTATTAATTACACTTAAACCAATAAGTAAATCTATTGTTTCTGGACTTGATAAAAGAATTTCTTTAATGACTTGCATATAAAAAGTCTGTACTTCCATTAACTCACTTTCAGAATTAAAAGGTTTTAATTTCTCAAAATTAATCTTTTTATAATTTTTTTTAAGTAGTTTTATTAACCCAAAGTGTTCCTCAGGCAGTTGTTTAATTAATTCAATAACTATATTTGGATATCTTACTTTAAATCACTTCTTTTTCACACTAATTCTTAATGTTGAACTTCACACTTTATTATTTAAGTTTAATTGGTTATTAAAGAGATGTAAAATATTATCGTTTAATTTTCTTTCTTTTATATTCATTTCATTCTAAGGTCTTTTGCAAAATAAGAATCTCCATATGATGTGTATAAAACGGCTGCAGGATTATGAGGATTAGATCTATCTTTTGCAATTAGAGTGCTAACTGGGGCATTTGAGAGTTGAGTAAAGGTAATATCATGTCCGACACATAAACCAATAATCAAATTCATTTCTGTTTTAGCTTTGTTTAACAATAATGCTTGAGCAACTGGATTACATGAAACAAATCCAAGAGGATATCCTGTTTTAGAGAAGATAGTATATTCTTCAGGAACTTTAAGATCCGTTTTTTTAATTGCTCCGTTTTTACAGCACACTGAACATACATCAAAATTGTATTCAATTAAGATTTCTGCTGTTTTCTTTGCTTCTTTTTGTAAACCAACACAAAATGCTAATCCGATTTTTCTATAACCCATTCCTTTGGCAAATTCTATTGTATCTTTTAAGCGAGGCCAATGAATATATCCTGATGCTTCTATAATAGATGCTATTTTTGTGGTTTTTTTTATATTCTCATTAGTTTTGTAAAGTTTTAGTGCCTCATCTTCAATTTCAGGACTCAAAATCATAGGACAATTTTCCATGTTTTTATTAGGCTTCCCTAAGGTGCAAAAACTTCTACTATTACATTTGTGGCAAGTAGGATCCATTTAATTACCCTTTTTATTTTTATTTTTTATTTGAAGTTTAAATATATTAACTATTTAAGAATTTTTCCCGTTTCTAAATACCATAAATATAAGTCTAATTCAGCTAAATTCATTTTTAGCCTAGTTCCAATTTCTTTTAATATTTCTTCAATTTCAAGATATTTAGTTTTTGTTAAGGTTTTTGGTCTTTTAATTAGATTATTTTCAACTAAAAGATCGATAATGTGAAAATCAATTATCGCTAAATTATTATATCCAATATTTCTCAAGAAATGGCTAGCTTCTTTATACCCAATCCCTTTTATGTTTTTTACAATCCATTCTCTCAAAATTTGTTCCTCATATTCAGATTTTATTATGTTTTCTAACTGTCCAATTTTCTTTCTAGCTTCAAAGATATATTTGGACCGCACATTAGGAAATCTATATTTATACTCCTTTAACTTAGATGCAAGTTCTGTTTCAGAAAGTGTAAGAAATCCATCACCCATCCTTTTCTGAACATCAATACATCGTTCTGCACTGCAATTTGCGGTAGTAATACAAAAACATAACTCATTAAATATTATATGGATAGAGTGGTTTTTAAATTCACTAAATTCCTTAATACGAGCATCAACTAAATTTTTAACTTCACTTGGTTTCAGCTTCAGAATTTTATCTATCAGTACTTGCATTTTTCGGGAGGTGGAAACAAATTTAAAAGTAATCATTAAAATTTTTAGGAATTTTAAATAATTATTATTTAAAAAAATAAGTTATCTTGGCTAATTACAAAAATTTCGCGGGAATTGCCAAGTTTGGTCAAAGGCGATGGGCTCAGAACCCATTCTCGTAGGAGTTCGGGAGTTCAAATCTCCCTTCCCGCACTTTTTATTTGTGAAAGTCAAAATAATAATATAGTAGTAAAATTATATAGTATTATAAATAGAAAACCGTTTGATTAGTATCATGCCAGAAGAAGAGTTCCCAGAAGAAGAAAAAGAGAAAATAATCGTTTTCCAATACAATGATCAATTGAATGAGTTCCAAGAATTAGAGTTAGAAGAAGATATTGAGATAACTGAATTATTAGATCCAGATTTCATACTTCTTTTTGTTGATCCCTCTCGATATAGAGTCTGGATTTGGCATGGAAGCAATACAACTACGAGGATGAAATTCATAGCCGCTAAATTAGCACCTAGTATTAGAGACAGGTATGGTATTGGTTTTAAAATTTCTGCTGTTGATGAGGGTAACGAGACTTTAGGTTTCAAAGTAGCTGCAAAGTTAGAGGAAGAGCCTGATTATGAGGAAGTCCAAACTGGACCTGCATATAAAGAAACTGCTGAAGATTTAGAATTGATTGAATCATTGTCTAGAGAAAAGATACTATTACTTCTTGAAAAAGCGGGAGTTCCTGAAGGATATGAACGAAAGATGGTCATAGTCAAAAATAAAGTGTTTGGCTATAAAGAATATGATAGAAATTATTTAGGATCTGTAATTAAAGAGAAAAAACTCTTCCCATTAAAAGAAGAAATTGAGGATGGTCCATATTTAGCTGAAAGTTATATCCCTAGAATGCTTTTCTCTTATAATAATGTTGTTTTAACTGAACTTCTACAAAAATCCGAGAGAAAAGATAATTAATTCCAAACCTATTCCTAGTGCGGTAGAAAATAATGTCCCATGTTAGACGAAGACCAACTCCACAGCGTAAATCTATGGTAAAAAAGAGACAAAGGAAAAAAAAATTTCTCGGTTTGTTGGTTATGATAATACTTTTAGTGAGTATTATACTTTCGATTCTTTTTGTAATACTTTCTAGTTAGTTTACTTAAATAATTAAATATTTAATTCAAAATCCTTTACCTAAATCATCATTGAAAAGTGTGTAATTTAAATTGGAACTGAAAAAAATCGATATTATCTTTGTTATTACATTTATAATTTTAACAATTCTATCTTTAGATCTTTTAGTAAATTCTTCTCATAGAGAAGCGATAGAAAATATTTCAATGTATCCACAATTTCAGGATTTAAGTTCTGGACTCCTCATTACTTTTTTCATCTGTATGATTGGAAATCTACTTCCAGTTCCTACACCATATACTTTTGTAGTATGTTTTAGTGCTCAACCTTTCCGAGAATTAAATATTTTTGTTCCGTTATTGGTTGGATTTACTGCTTCACTAGGATGTTTAGTTGGAGAGATGGGCGGGTATATAGTTGGAAGGGGAACTTCTGAATTAGTTTCAATAGAAAGAAATGAAAATTTAAAGAAATATCAACAATATTTAGTCGATCATCCAAAGATTGCCCCCTTTCTCATATATCTTTTTGGACTTACCCCTTTAAATGATGATATGATAACAGTACCATTGGGATTAATAAAATATGATGTAAAAAAGACTATCTTTTGGGTATGGTTCGGAAAACTTGGATTAATGCTTGTATTTGCTTACAATTTACTAAACATTTGTATGTTCTTAGGAGGAGAAAATTGGATATTTAGTATAATAACTTTATATTTCACTGTAATCACAGTATATCTAATGTTAAGGGTAAATATAATAGATATCCTTCAAAAGGTTAAAGAAAAAAGAAAACAAAATTAAATGTCTTTTACATCTATTTCTGTACCTGGGAGAGATACTGTTCCAGTAGATATTCCTTCAGCTTTTCGATAGTAATCTAAAGTTCTTGCTTCAACTTCTTTTATATATTCTAAAAGTTTACTTTCAATATCGTTATCAACTTGTGGAGGATTAAAGGATTTGAGAATTTGTTCTACCTTCATTCCAGCTCTAGTAATTATATCCATTGATCCTTTTTTACGCCATGTTGAACGCCGATTTCTATCAATTAGAGAAGGTATAAATAATTCATCTCTCATAAATTTGCGAGTATGAGCTTCACCTAGGAAATTTACTCCCTTTTTTGGATTTAAAGCTACTTTTTCTATAACATCTAATCCTAATGTATCTTCGTTTACATTTACTCCTTTCAGTAGACGTTTTACAATATCTACTAACTCATCATCAATAACCAGAAGTTCTAGTGCTTCTACCAACGTCTCTTCGAGTGTACCAGCGCATGTGATATAATTAATTCCTGCCTGTGCCGCAATTAATAATGTTTGTAATCGTTCAAAACCACATTGGACATCTAGTACTTTTGAATCTGTAATACCTCCGGGACCTCTTGAGGGAATATTGTAATATCGAGCCATCTGAGCAATTGCAGTTGTAATGAGTCCTGTTTCAATTGAACCTAATGCGGCATTCCCAGATTTCATATCTGTAATAGTGGAAACTGTACCGAAAAATACTGGAGCTCCAGAATTATATAGTTGGGCTAAAATAATTCCCCCGATGATTTCTGCATTTATTTGAGTTATCAGCCCTGCTAAAGTCACGGGTGCAGTTGCCCCAGCTAAAGCTTCTGGGGCTATTATTGTTGGTTGCTTACATTTAGCAAATATTTCAAGACCATTTGTCATCAATTGAGGGAGATAAAGAGGACTTGTTGGGTTCATGAACCCTACAAAACGAGGGTTTTTAATGAGTTCTTCCTCACTTCCAACAATGATAGATGCCATATTCATCATATCTTGGCTTGCTACTCTTCCTAAACATCCAAGTCCATAAGGTTTTCGAGTATTATGGACCCATTGATAAATACAATGTCCGTGGAGAGAGAGATAATTAACATCATTAGGCCAAACATCAACATGGGAGCAGTTAATATTTTTTAAAGAATCAACAATCCTAATCTGTTTGATTGTATCTGCTAAAACAGTTTTTCTGACACCGCTCTTTTTACTCGGGTCATAAATCTTTACTGGTGTTCCGATAGTGGCAAATTGAGTAGAATTTGTATTAACCTCAAAATTAAATTTACCATCTGGTCCATGCAATTTAAAGGAATCTGGTACTTCCTTTAGTTTTTCTTTAATTAAAGACTCTGGGAGTCTAACAAAGAGGGTATTATTGTCAATTAATGCTCCATATTCCTTTAACAAAGTTCTCGCAGACGGTGAATCTATTTTAATTCCGATTTTTGTGAGGATTGTTAAAGTTGAAGAATGGATAGCTTCTATTTCATCACTCGAAAGAACTTCAATTCTTTTAAATTTCATTTAAAAAGCAACTCTTAATTATTAACTCCTAATAGTTTTTTTACTAGCTTAACTGATTCAATAGCATCATCAGCCCATCCATCTGCACCAATTTCATTTGCATATTCAATAGATGTCGGAGACCCTCCAATGATCACTTTATATTTATCTCTTAAATTTCTCTTATCAAGTTCCGTTATAACCTCTCGCTGAAATCCCATGGACATTGTTAATAAAGATGACAGACCAATAACTTGGGCTCCAACCTCCTCTGCCTTATCTACAAATCTAGATGCTGAAACTTCTTCACCCAAATTGAATACTTCAAAACCGTTAGAAAAAAGAAAGCTTCCCACAAGATCCTTACCAATACTATGAACATCACCCTCAACTGTACCAATAACAATTTTTCCAAGAGTTTCTTTGCTCCCACCTAACTTTTTAATGGCGGGATCTAGTATTTCATCAATGGTATTTTTCACAACATTTGCTGATCCTACTAAATCTGGAAGAAAAATTTCTTCCTCTTCAAATTGCTTTCCTACAAATTGCATTACTTTTCCAATGATTTTCAATAATTCTGCTGGTGTCGCTTCATTACTTTCAAGAGTGCTACGACATAATTCTTTTAATCCCTCTTCATCCCATTCTACGACAAATTCTTTTATTTTTTCTTCTATTGCCATTTTTAACTCAATTTATATTAATAATCACTATCCTTTCTATAATTGAAAATTTGTAAAAAAGTTTATCTTAGGATTAATTATTGAGAAATCATAGCTGTAAAAAATTATAAAATAACTGAATAATGGGAAAATCATGTCAGAAAAGAAGAAAACTGTTCAGGAGCTTAATCAAGAAAATCGTAGTAAATGGGATAAACTCAGATTTGATACTCAATTAATTCGTGCGGGAGAAGATCCTTATCCAGAAACTTCAAATAGCCTAAGGATCCCAATTTATGCTACAAAATCCTACACTTATTCTACTTCAAGCGAATTTTTTAAAAATCATTATTATTATTCACGTACTGAAAATCCCACTCTTTTTGCTTTAGATAATAAATTAGCTACTTTGCATGGAGGAGAAAGCGCAATTTCAGTTGCTTCTGGAATGGGTGCTGTCCACCTTGCGTGTTCAAGTGTGTTACAACGACGTGTTGAGCGTATTCGACCAAATAAAATCAAAAATTTGTTACCTCAATCTAATCCTGAAATCATTCCGAATATACTTATCCATGTTAATCAATATACAGGAATTTATCGACTTCTCACGAAAATTTATCCTCAAATGGGAATAGAATGCAGAAGGGTCAATCTCTGTGATATTTCTGAAGTAAAAAAATCAATTGATAATAATACTAAATTTCTCTTTCTTGAATCACCTTCAAATCCTACTATAGATGTAATAGATATACAAGCATGCGCAGATCTAATCCATGAAGTTGGGGGTAAATGTATAGTAGATAACACATTTTCATCTCCAGCACTCCAACGACCTCTCGAATTTGGAGCAGATTTTGTAATAGAGAGTCTTACTAAATATATCAACGGACATGGTGACTGCCTAGGTGGAGCTGTTATTGGTCCTAAAAATGATATTTTGAATATTCGTTATTATTGGCAAGAAACGCAAGGTCAAGTGCTCAGCCCATTTAATGCCTGGTTAATACTACGAGGGATTAGAACTCTTAGTTTACGAATGACACGTCATTCCTCTAATGCCATGAAAATAGCTAAATATTTGGAGAATCATTCTAAGGTTACTACTGTCCAATATCCTGGTTTAGTTTCACATCCAAATCATATTGTTGCAAAGAAACAAATGAAAGATTTTGGTGGGATGATTGGATTTGAACTGGAATCTGTAGAAGCAAGTAACAAATTTATAGAGCTATTGAAATTAATAAAAGTAGGTGTATCATTAGGAGATTTAACTTCTTTAATAGAATATACATCTTTAATGACGGGTATAGATCTCGCTTCCTGGGAACGTAAATCTATGAATATTTCAAGAAGACACTTTAGATTCTCAGTAGGATTAGAAGATCCGGAAGATTTAATAGATGATCTAGATCAGGCATTAGAACAAATATAACCTTACCAGGTTCAGATGATTATTATAATAATAAAGGTATTAATCTCTCTAACTTAACTTTTTAAAACAATAGAAAAAAAAATTATTAAATTGCTTCTACTTTTTCTCCCTTCTCTTTATGAAGTTCAATTAATTTCTCTTTAATCTCCCCAACCTTGGATTTTGTAAAAGGGTAAAAGTACAAGCATATCAATGTAAGGCCTAATGCAATACCGGGGATAACAATAAATAGAAACCTAAGAGCAAAGGTAACATCAATTAAAGGATCATATACACCCCAATCACTTTGAGCAAACACCGTACCAATTGTCACTATTGATACTATCATTGAAAGTCGCATAAAAAAGTTTGTTATTCCAAAAAATGCTCCTTCACGTCTAACTCCCGTTTTTATTTCATCATCATCAATAACATCTGCTATAATTAAATAGATAAAATAAAGCATCCCACCAAATCCAATGCCCATTAAAGCAGCAATCAATAATACTGATCCATACGCATCTATAAACATGAGTGGCAATGAGGCAAAGAAATAAGCAACAATTGAAATAGCATACCCTTTTTTACTTCCAATTTTAATATCTAACCATCTCCATAAAACAACAGAAACCGCACCAACAATATACATAATTCCCATTATCAAAGAAGTGTCGAATGCATCAATATTTAATACTTGCCTACCAAATATTTGAACTAATGTTGCAAGGAGCAATAATACATATTCATATAAAAAGAACATAGCCGTATAGAGTACAAACCCTTTGTTTTTCATTGTGTACTTCAAACTACCAAAAAATTTGAACTCATGCTGATAATCAAGTTTAAATTCTTTACGTTCAGTTACTCCCCATTTTAAAGAAACTATTAAGGAAATTGCTATTATTGTCGAAGTGATAATTCCATTTAATAAATATGTTCCTCGTGTTTCTTCATTCGCAAGAACTAATCCCGGTACTAATGCAGCAAAAAGTAGCCCTACCACAGAGAGTACTTGTTTAATTGTATTAACTTCAGATCTTTCTTTTATTGTTGTATATAATTCTGGAAATAAGCTATCATATGGAAGTGCAATCATTGTATAGAATGTATCATAACAGATCAACATAATAAGCAAATATAAAAAAGTTTGAAAATCATTTCCTGTCGGAGGAAGCCAAATTATAATTTCTAATATTAACATAGGAATTAAACCCAGCATTATATAAGGTTTTCTGCGTCCCCATTTAGTGTGTGTACGATCTGATAAATAGCCGATAAGGGGATCATTAAATGCATTCCATAATGTCCACAGTACTGCAGCAAGCACATACCAATTAATATGTAATCCTACAACCGTGAAATAATATGTAAAAACATAGATATTAAAAGCACTATTTATAAACCACTGAGCAAAACTTCCCATTCCAAAACTCCATTTTTGACGTCTCCCAAACCGTTGTTCTTCACTCATTTTAACTATTTCACCATTTCTCAAAAATTATTCATTAAATTATTAGATTAGAATTAATATCTATCTGAGTTTTTATAAATATTACCTTTTAATTTATAGGATAAGAATCTGATTAGGTAATATCTTTTCTATAGAATGATTTTTGTTATATATGATTGTTTAGGAATATTTTTCAATAATATAATTTTGTAAGGACCATGCATATTTCTCAAGATTTAGAATAAGCATTTTTTGCTGTATTTCCCTTAAATAGGTAACATCCAGCTTTTTAAATAATAAGTTTAAATGGTCAATAGTATCAAAAATCCCTACTATAACAGCCCAATCATTCGCCCATGCAGAATCTTGTTGATATTCTAATACTTCCATTTTCAATACCTCGGGTTAATCATAAAAATATAGCTATATAAATCTTTAGATAGTAATAGTTTTCTAATGAATTAAAAGTAAGAAAAAGAAAATTTATTTAAAATTTCTGAAACTTGAAAGGATCTCTACTTTGTCTTAATAACAACTGTTTCTGAAACTTGTTGCATTATACGATATTGATTTTTTTCCTCAGAGCCTTTTAAGATACCAATTATTAAATCCAATATCAATAAACCAGAAGGCTTTAAAAGGTTATTTACAGCATAATTACCAGATGATGCAATATCAAGAGTTTTTTCATCTACAGTTCTTAAATTCATAGCCATCTTCCCAACTGATTGACCAGAGTTATATACATCAGTTGCCCAAAAGTAGATGAATCCTATTAACCAATCTAATGGAAAACCTACTGACCACCATCCACCGAAAGGATCAAAAATATTGAATGGAACCCACCAAAAGACTATCCAAGAAATCACTGACCCGATTATACCAATTATTATACCATCAATAATCAAAGCTACGAGTCTTGACCAGAAATCTCCATATTCAACAGCCCCTGGAGTAACTTTTACAGTTTGAACCTTCTTCTCGGGAAAACTTGTATAAGGTGTTTCTGTAACTTCTTTTCTTTTACCTAAATCTGCTCCACAAGAAACGCAGTACCTTGAATCAGGCTCTAATTCACCCCCACACTTAGGGCAGAACTTTAAAGACATTTATTATTTTCTCCAATTTAGTTTTTTAAATTTTAATATGATATTATTTCAAATATTTATTAAGTTATGATTTATAATTCATATAAGACTTTTGTAGTCCAATTTTGCTGAAATAAATTTTTAGAGATATATTTGGAAAGTATTTTCCACAATTTCTTTTGTCTCTTTGAATTCCGAAACATTGATTAATTTATTAAGGTCTTGGATCTCATTTAATTCATTTGCGTATTTCTTCTTGAATTCTACTGTAAAAGTTTCCATCAGTTTTTTTAAAATAGCATTTTTACGATTTGTTATAAGTACCACTGCAAATCCCACTTGATCATAGTTGACTATAATATCTGAATTATCAGTTTGAAGTACTTCAATCTGATCTTTTGGATCTACAAATTCAGAGAGGATGTGATTGATTCCTATTAGTATATTCCCCCATATAGTTGAATCTATCTCATTTTTGGATATATCAAATTTATAAGAATATAGTAAAATTCCTGATTTATGATAAATATTGATATAATAAATTTTGTTAGTTAACTCTAATAACAACTCAGGTTTTTTTATCAAGACATAACACATAAATAAAATATTGAACCACAATGAGAGAATATGCAATTCTCTTAGAATTGTTATTTGGAAAGTAATGTACAAAACATACATCAACATAGGTATTACAAAAATAAACGTATTGATAGTTAAACCTTTAATGATTTCTCTCTTTCTAGCTCTTTTGTATATCATATAAGAAAGTGAGAAAAAATATATAACAAAAGAAAATTGGAATAAACTGATAATTAAACCAGTTAAAAAATTACATGAATAAATTATTTGTGATGGATCTAATATCAAGTTGGATGACGAAACTAGGATTAAATTAACAGAATCAGGTGAAAAGAAGGAGCCAATTAACAAACCAAATAGTATAGTAAAATACAAGAATGGGAAATAGGGAATTTTTTTATATTCTTTCAAGAATGTATAAATCAACGCTACTAACAATAAACCAATAAATCCAAAAATGAGAGAGAGTTTCCAAAGGGCTAAATTCGTATTAAAAGAAAAGAAAAATATAATAGAGATCATGAAAAGAGTCGAATATACGAAAATTGCATTGAATATTGTTAAAAAATTTAATGTGAATGTTAATTTTATTCCAAAGTCCTCAGGGTGTTTATAAATATGAATTAAAGTATATGCACCAACTGATAGCATGAAAATATATCCAGTGATTAAAATTATTAGAAAAATCATGTAAATCCTTTAATTTCTTAGATGAAAATAATTGCTGTTTCTACATTTATCTATTATTTGGTTTCTACTATACTAAATGAAATGTTCTTATTGAATATAGAACATATGGTCATAAATATAGTTTTATTTTATTATTGATAATTTTCCTGAATACGTCTTTGACATTATTTGGATATAGAAATTTATTACTTTTAAATTGATTTTAGAGATATCAATCTTTAATGATAAAAGGCTCAAAAAATTCTAATATTATATCCTTTGCATTTCTAAATTCTGAGATATCAATAAGACCACTCAGTTTCTGCAATCTTTCTCGATTTAATCCAGTAAATTTCTTCATAAAATTGGATACAGCATTATCTATATATGCATTTTTATGATTAGTAGTTAATAATAAAGCATATCCATGATTGTTATCATATTCTAGAATAATATCTCTGTTCTGCATCCTTATAAGACCTAATTGATCTTTTTTATTAATTAAATTGGAAAGAATGTGGTTAATTCCTATCAGTATTGAGCCTTTCAAGATAGATTCTTCAATCTCTTTACCAGTTTCGAAATTATAGGAGTATAATAGGATCCCGCTCCTATGAAAGATTATGAAATCATATATTTTATTAGTAAGTTCAATAAAGAGAAATGGTTTTTTAATTAGAGAGTAGGAAACAAAGCACGCTCCTATTAAATAAACTATAGAATAAAGATACTTGAACAAGAATAATTGAGTAAAGATATACAAAGAATAGATGGCTATAATAATAGAAAATTCCGATGTAAGAGTAATTAACAATTTTCTTGATTTATCATTTCGAATTCTGTTAAAATATTTTATGAGATTATAGCCCATTATACCAATTATTATTATATTGTAATTTAAAATAAAAAATAAAAGCAGTTGGTCTTCGAAAGTATAACTATAGGAACCATAATTTAATTGAATTGTAAAAGAATCCGGAATAAAACACAGCCCTAAGATTATCCCGATCATAAGTGAATAAAAGAGAGTTGATAAAACTGCTTTTTTTTCAAAATTGATAATATATTTATGTATAACACCTAGTAAACTTACAGAAAATATCCAGAAAATTATCGAAATGTACCAGAAAATTAGTGCAGAATCTTCTATGAAATATACTTCTGAAGATAAAAAGAAAAATGTGAAAAATAAGAGACCTAGAGTTATATATATTAACCCATTAAAAAAGACAGTCGCCCTACTACCAAAATTTCTTCGATTAACATAGAGAAATCCAATCCCTATCATAGAAATAATTATTGAAGTTGTGATCAGAAATATGTCGATTATCATTATACATCTATGAATTCCTTTTACTCCACCAAAAAACTAATAGTGTAATATTATTTAAATTTGCTATATTTTAGAGTTTCTTTCTCAATTTCTTAAATCTTCAATTTAATTACAATTTCTCCGCATATAATTACAACTATTAAATTACAAATAAAAAAAATGAAATACTCTTATGATTTAATTTTTAAAAAAACAATTCCATTTTACAGTTTTAAATGAAAGAATTCATTGATTATTTAGATAAGGATATCATTCGTAATTTAAAGAGTTTTTATGATATAGTCAATGATAATCAAGTTGAGCAGATCTTTCTTAATGAAGTTTTTAGAAATCTAAGTTTTTTAAATAAAAATCATCTAAATGATGATGATATTATTAGTTTGTATGAAAATGTGCGAAATCATAAAGAAAAAAAAAAGTTCGGTGAATTTTATACTCCTATAGCAATAGTAAATTATATCTTAGATAGCGTAGGATATACTTATTTCAGAGAGATTGAAACCAAAAAGGTAATTGATATTAGTTGTGGATCTGGAAGTTTTATTATTCAAGCTATTAGAAGATTGATTAATAGATGGCTTCAAATTTATAATCGAAAAAGAATTTCTGAATTAACGATTGAAGAAGCCAAAACAGTTATTTCAAGTATTAAAAATAATATTTATGGAGTTGATATTAGTAGAATTGCCTGCATTTTATGTCAGGTGAATATTCACTACGTCTTATTTGAAATTTTAAAAGTTATCCAAGAATCCAATCCTAACTATCAACTACCCTTCTTCAATATTTTTAATCATGATTCACTAAATATAGGTAAAACAGAAAAGTATGATTATGTTGTAGGAAATCCTCCATATTTATTTATTAGAGATATTCCACGTAATCAAAGAAAAATCCTTGAAAATAGAAGTTTTGAAACTATAACTGGTCAATATGATTATTATCAGATTTTTATGGAACTTGGATTGAAAATATTAAATGATGGAGGTTTATTAGGTTATATTGTTCCAGATTCATTATTAGCTCTCTCTTATCGGTCTATTATAAGAGAATATATCTATAATACATCAAAAATCAAGGAAATCTATTACATAGGCCCTAAATTTGATGATCCTATCGTTTCAAATATTATTATCATTCTAGAAAAAGAAAATAATGCATTAGAAAGGGAAAAAAACCAATTTAAAATCAAAATATCAAATCAACATGAAAGATTTGTCCCTCAAAAGAATATTGAAAATTGGGGTTATAAATTCTTAATACATTTGAATAATAAAGATACATTAATTCTTAAGAATTTAAATACAAATTTCCCTAAACTTAAGGACCTTAGCATAAAATATGGTATTCATTATAAATTGAGTAGAGGAGTTGAGTTATCTAAAGCAGGAGAGATAATATTTTGCGAAAAGTGTAATAAATATTTACCGATCCCAAAGAAATCATTAAAATGCACTCAATGTAAATCACTCTTAGATAAACAGAATATTGAAAAAATAATTCATGATACAAAGCCAGATCAATCGAAGAATAATGATTTAAAATTATATCTTTATTCAATACAGCGTTATCAGAAAATACATTATAAATTTATAGATACGTCTAAAGTAGGAATAAATTATAAGGAGTTTTCAAACTATGAAGATCGAATTATAATAAGACAAATTAACCAAAATGGTAGAATTTGTGCAACATATGATAAGGATCTATCCTTAACGTCCCAGTCATTTTATAATTTAAAAATTCAGAAATCTCCTATACCTGAATTTAACAATTACTATCTGTTAGGTCTAATTAATTCCACTCTATTATCATATTACTTCATTAAATCTTTTGGAACATATAAAAAATTATTTCCAAGAATTTTGATTGAAAAAATAAAAGAGTTCCCCATTCTAGTCCCAATTTCTGATAATCAAAAAGAAATAGCTAAAAAAATAATAGAATATATAAAAATGCATTTAAAGGAGCAAAAGGAAATAGAACATCTCCAAAGAAAACTTGATTTATTAGTTTTTGATTTATATCAGATTTCGGATAAGACTCAAAAGTATATAATGAATTATTTGACTTCCATGAATAGCTAGAATTGATGTGATTTCTTTAGTGAACTTTTTTTTTCGAGCTATAAGTTTTTAAAATTCTATCCCATTTATCAGCAAGTTCATCTAGATTGGTTCTTTTAAAGAGTTTAACCGCTCTATCTAAAATTCTTGTAATATTTTCCTCATACTTTACAATATCTGGATCTGAATGTGAAGATTCTATCATAATTAAATGATGATAAAATTCGATATTAAAAATAATATGGTACGGTGATATTTTCCGAAATATGATTATCATATTACCTCAATACATATATTTATTATTTAGAGATATTATATTCATAATAACTCAAATAAGGTGATGAAATACCTATGGAGAGGCTTCCAAGCACAGAGTTGTTAGAAGAAATATTAAAAAACTATTCCAATGATGTAGAGGGGATATTAGGTATAGCTATATGTGATAGAAATGGTTTTATTATTGCTTCTGAATCTAAACAAGAAAATGAAAACGAATCTGATGAGATAATTGGTGCAATTTCAGCAATGTTAGATTCTTTAATTGACCGAATTAAAGTTGAATTTGGAACAACTGACAGCTTTTTCAATATTACGTCAACTGGAGACAAGAAATTTGTATTCAGTTCAATGGGACCTAATTCAATTCTAACTACTGTAGCAGAACAAAAAACGACAGATATTGAATTGAAAGTTTATTCGGAACATATTGCATCTAAAGTGGAATTAGTTCTGGAAGGAAATGTGGATGTTTCCCCAAAAATTCCAGAGATAATCAAAGCATTATCAAAAACTAGAGGAGGGCAACTTCCAAATATATCAGGAGAATACTCCAATAAGATCATTCTAACAGGTGATTATTCTGTAGGGAAAACATCTTTGATTAGAAGATTTGTTGAAAACAAGTTTGAAAGAGATTATATCTCAACTATAGGAGTTCAAATAAGCAAAAAGACAGTATTGTTAAGTGAAAAAACTAAAATGAACTTTATAATCTGGGATATTGGAGGACAGGTACAACAAATGGCTCCGTATAGAGCTAAATTCTATAATGGTGCTAACGCTGCATTTATAGTAATAGATAGAACCCGAGCAGGTAATTTGAATAGTATTGAAAAATGGTTTGAGGATATTAAAAAATCAGTTAAGCGAAATATTCCAATTATTATAGTTGGAAATAAATCTGATTTGGCAGATAATATTGTAATAAGTGAAGATGCTATAAAGTCAATTGCCAAGCAATTCGACTTTCATTATATTCTTACATCAGCTTTAACAGGTGAGAATGTTAATGACGCGTTCTTATATATTGCTTATAGAGTAGTAGAATCTCTTTAAACTTATTAATCCAAACTTTTTTATGAATTTTCTTTCTTTTAATAATTAATAAACCAATTCAATCTAATATTAGAATTTAAATTAAATAAGAGGAGGTTAAAAAAAGATAGTTTTAAAAGTTCATTGGCATGATGTGCTCGCTACTTGAAATACACGTGGATATGTTATGGGTTTTTCAATTAAAGATCTGACATACAAGGGAAATTATCTTATTTATCTTAGTGAACAAAATTTAACAGGACCATGGTTCAGTTTTAAATTAGAAGGGAAAAAAATTGGAACTCTTCCAGTTGTTCTTAAAAATGTAGAACCAACACCAATCTATAATATGGTAAATACACGTACAGGCAAAAGTATAAGTAGAATTACTCTAGATTTTAATATTACAGAGTATCTTAAAAATTTGGTTCAAGAAAAGAGAATTCAATCAATTCCTTTAGAAAAAAAACAATTTGTTCGGGTATACAAAGATATTTTCAATCCTCCTAAAGTACCTTATATTAATACTTTTTTCACAATAAAAAATATTTCTGATTTCGCGTTGAAAGATTTTTCTATGTATTTTGTTTTTGATTTTGATATAAACGGTCTTGCAGGTTATGATAATGATATATCTGGATACGATGAAGAAAATGACATTATTTACCAATATGACCATACTGGCTTATATGGTGGTTTTTCTCCAATATCTAAATCAACAAACTATGAGTCTTGTTTAACTAATGATTTCAAAATAGATCCAAATAATATGAATCTCTCTAATACTTTATATAAAGGAGAAGGTGAAATTTTATCAGCATTACAAATTGAATTTATGACTTTAGAACCAGAACACACTTTTCAAACAGCTCTAGTACTTTCCGGGGGTTTCAGTAAAGAAGAATTAATTGAAAATATTAAAGAAGGAAAAAATAATGCAATGAAACATTTACATCAAGTTAATCGATCTGTGAAATCAGAACAACGTAATCTTCAAGAAGAAGCATTCATAAAGATTAATCTCCAACAAGCCGAAGATTGTGATTAAAAGAATCCATTTTAATGACTCAAATAAAAAAGCCTCTAATGGGAAGTTATTTGAGGAAGACTCTGCTCGAGAAAGGATTTCTAAAATTAATAAAATAATAATCACAGATATTTAACCGTAATTTTATTTTTTATTTTTCTGATGTTTTTAAATTAAAGTATGCTTCTTCAAGTATGTTTTTAGAATCTGCTTAACATTCAAATTTAAATTTTTCATAGTCCACAACTAAATTTTTCTCATATTTACGAGTATTTTTTATAGAATATAATAAAAGTTCAATCTCTTGCTTTGTAATAACAGGAAAGTTATAGTGAACTGAAGTATATTTGACATCTTTAACATTCTCCATTCTATTTCTTATAAATTCAAGATGATTGTTCAATCTTTTTGTATTAATTATATTATTGAGTTGTTTGATTTTTTTTATATTATGTTTAAATATTTCCATGAATTCAGAATTAATTTCATACCCAATTGAATTTCGTGCAGAAATCATCGCAGTTAATGTTGTTGTACCTGTTCCCCAGAATGGATCTAAAACTGTATCGTTATATAATGAAAACATATTGATTAAACGATAGGGTAATTCTAAAGGATAGGAAGCTGATCGGTCTCTTAATTTAGATTGATTATTTTTGTTAATTTCTAGATTCTGAGAAGTCCCTTTTATATCTTCCCAGAGATTTGAAAACCATTTGTTTCTTTCTTCCCAGAAGAAAGCGCTGTGATATCTATTTTTCAATTTAGGTGGAAAATCTCGCTTAAATTTTCCTTTCCTAAAAATCAAAATATGTTCATGTTCAAGAGTAACATAGGCGTTAGGAGGAAGCATACCAGAGCCCATGAATTTATTTGGACTATTTGTTGGTTTTCTCCATAAGATACTCGGTAGTTCTATGAATTTATGAGATAAGAATGAATTGGCAATTTTGACATGATTAGGATATAATTGAAAATTTTTTCCAATTTTCCTTGTCGCATCTCCAATATTTATACATATAATTCCTCCCGTTTTTAACACTCGGGTTACCTCCTTCCATACTTTATCAAGTTCGTTATGCATTAGATTAAACGCCCTTCTACCTGCCCCTTCTTCAAGTGCTTGCTTGATCTCACTATTTAAAGATGAAAATAATGGATCCCACATCTCAATCATAGGATAAGGTGGTGAAGTTATAATTAAATCTACAGAATTAGATTCTACTTCACTCATATCTGATGAATTTTTGAAAAATATTTTATGAGTAGTATCCATTTTCGATGATCAAAGATTAAAAATTCAAATTCTATACAATAATATTTTATTTAAAATTTATATAAATTACTATCAAAGAATAGATAGAGATAAGTCGTAGCATTACAAAAATTCAAGTAATTTTAATAATCCTTGACGTATTCTTATTGAATGTTTAATTGGTATGATATAAGGGGGAATTTAAAATTTTTAGTTTGATAATTGATTAAAATATCCTATGATTCTCAGTTTATTATCAAATCGATTCAAATCTGTTATAATTCCTTTTAATCCAGAGCCATTATGATAAACAAGTTTGTCAAATTTCATAATAACTATCCCGGAGCTTCCAGGAAGAATTTCTTCTCCATTAATAAACTTAAATGGTGTAGATTTTAAATCTACCAACGCATTATATTGGATTCCATTTCCTGGTTTAACTACATTATTTTTTGGTTTATAAGATGGATTGATAAAGACTCTTGCTTTAATTTGGTGTTCTGATTTGTATAATCCTTGATTAATTAAAATATTATCACGACTGATCTCATCTGCAGATATATTACCTTTTAAAGCAAGACCGACCCGATCTCCTTTAACAGCCATTTTAAAATCTCTATCATGTTTTTGGATACTTCGAATAATAACCTTTTTACTTGGGCCATCATACCCAGTTAATTCCAACATCTGACCAGTATTAACTTTTCCTTCCTTGACAATTCCTAAAATTACAGTCCCAATACCCTTTACTGGAAAGGCATGATCTATCAAAATTTTTGTGATTCCATTAATTTCTGTATTTAATTCTTGAGTTTGTAAATGAATTTCAATGATTTTCTTTTTCAATAGAGTATAATCTTCTTTAGTTTTTATATCGAATATTTCTGCATCTTTTAAACTTGTTGTATCAAGTATTTTTTTAAATTCTTCTTTAAAATCTATTAATTTCCATTCATTATTTTTGTTGATACCGGAAATAACTACTAAATCTTTAGTATTGAATAATTGGTGAAATAAATCCATCCCAACTATTAATTCACCTATAATAGAGTTTAATCCAATATTTAAATCTATAACCAAAACATGGATATTAGTTAATACTAACGTTTGCAGAAATGGTTTAATTTTATCTGGATAATCTAAAGGAGTTAAAGCACAAAACACTTGGTTCAGCTCAGCATCAAGTCGATTATAAAATTGAATATCTGATTTTGTACCAGGAGCTCCTAATGCTTGTCCTATAAGTTTATTGTGTTCTATATTTTCCCCAAAAATTCCTACTATGAAATTATGCTCTACAGATCCACTCATTAAATCTGAAAAATGTGTACTGAAACAAAAATTTTACGATTAAAAAGGAAAAGTTTAAATTTCAAATTTTAACTCTATTTTTCAAAATTTTATTTATACTATTAAAAAATTTAAAATTTAATTAACCACTAGTTGATTATCATGGTTAGAAACTCAAAGGTAAACCAAGTAATTCTGATTATTCTTGATGATGTTCGCGCAGAACATTTATTTAAATTAATAAATGAAGGAAAGCTTCCAAATATGAGAAACCTAGTAGAAAATGGCATTTCATGTTCTAATTGTGTTACTTCATATCCTGCAATTACATTTCCGTGTTATGGTAATATAGTTACTGGCTCATATTCGGGATATTTTCCTAAAGAAGGGAATGCTCTTCCTCTCTATCATTGGTTAAATAGGAAAGATCCACCATCAACCAGTAAAAAGCCACCTTTTATTCGTAATTATGGAGATAGATCGCAATTATTAAAAGCAAATAAAGATATTGGAAAAAATGTAAAAACGATTTTTGAACAAATACCAGAGGGAAATATCTTAAGTTCCAGTTGCTTCTTATTTCGTGGAGCATA
Source organism: Promethearchaeota archaeon (assembly GCA_019058425.1). GTDB lineage: Archaea > Asgardarchaeota > Lokiarchaeia > Sigyniarchaeales > SOKP01 > Loki-b32. The sequence continues at coordinate 33,874 of JAHPYZ010000001.1, read as the reverse complement.
TTTTGTTGTGGGAAAAAGTGTCTACGATGTGGAGGCTATCTTTAAACATCTCATAGAAGCTTTTGAACATCCTGAAACTTATTTTCCAAATAAGGAAGTTCCAATATTAAGTGTAGGTTATGTTTTTCAAACTGATGATCTTATGCATGAATTAGGATTTGACCACACTAATTACATTAATTTAATAGTTGAGTGCGATAGATATCTAGGATCTTTGATGAATACTTTGAAAAAAACAGGATATTATGATTCTACTGCGATTGGCTTAATTTCTGATCACGGTAATTTCAAAGCAAAGAAAATTGTCGACCTTGAACCATTTTTTCAAGAAAAAGGATTAATACCATATAATCCCGAAAAAGGAACTGGAGATTTTGATTGTAATATTGGATCAATGGGTTTTTTTAATTTTCCAGGGGACACATGGCAACATCATCCTTCAATTCAACAGATGCAGAAATTTAAGGTTAGTGGAAAGGGAAAGCAAGGAATGAATTTGTTTAATACTCTATGGGAAATTCCTGGAGTAAAATATATGTATTATAGAGATGATGAAAATAAACCAGAAAAAGGAATAATTCATATTGAATATTTGGATAAAAATTCTGGGAAAAAAAGACATGGAATGATAGAATATAGAGGTTTTGGAAAAGATCAACAAGCCAAATATACATATGAAGGCAATGATTTTTATCAATACAGCGATAATGAGAAATCAGCAAAAATTCTGGATAGTAAATTTCATATACTCGAAGAATGGTTAGAAGCTACAAATCATATCAACTTCCCAATAATAATTGATCAAATTCCTCGCTATTTTAAAAATCCCCGATCATGCGATATTATTATTTCAACGTTAGGAGAATATGGCTTCAATTATGACCATGGAGTAACTCAAAGTGCCTCACCTTTTATTCATGATATTGGAATTAGAGAGTGTATGATAGTTCCATTTATTATTGGAGGTTCACCTGAGTTTCCACAGAAAGAATTGAAATATTGTAAAACAACAGATATGGTTCCGACTCTATTAGAATTATTAGGAATTAAACCACATTCAAGTGTTATTGGAAAATCTGTCTTTAATTATCCTTAGAAATTTCTCTTAATTCTTTTTTTTATAGTGAATGAAAAATAATTTTTATTAACATCTTTAATCTAATTTGAGTTATGATAAAAAGAAAAAAAAAAGACATTAATAAAGCATCAGCATCAAAAAGAGAATGGTCTCGTTTAAGGCGTATGCCTAGATTAATGGTTTATGGTTTTGGTATAGTTACACTTTTTTGGTATTTTTGGTGTGTAATTGGTCTAATTATTGGAGGACTATATTATATTTTCTTAAAAGATAATGCTTGGAAGCGAAATGGAATTGTTCTAGCAATTGCGATTGGATTTGTTACAGTTTTTGTGCATTTTTACCATGATATTGCACCTCTTACTATTGTAATTTGGTATTCTGTAATTTTTTTTATATCTTACTCTATATACTTACTAATTTTAGAGATTTTAAAACGAAAGGAAATTATATCTAAGAAAATAATTCATTGGTATCATAGTTATGAGAAATTATCAAAGAGAAAACATAGGGCAATCGAAATAATTGTTATACTTATACCTATAACGATGTGGACATCCGTGAGTATTGATTTAGGAGTAATGTTTGATAATAATCCAAGGCTTTTATGGGTGAATGCTCCAACTATGGTTAATTCTGATGTAACATTTGATATCACAGTTGAAGCTTGGGACCCTTTTGAACGTTTGAGTGCTGTATATAAAGGGTATGTAGAATTTTCTATAAAATCATATAATCTCACTAATTTTGATTTACTCATAAATACTGAAGCAAATTTGCCTGATTCATATACATTTACAGGTCAAATATTTGGATCTGATATTGCTTATGAAATCAGAGATGGTAAGGATAATGGAAGACATGTATTTCAAGCTAGTATTACTACACCAGGTTTTCATTATATTTTAGTGAATGATAGCATAACTAGAAATACATATTACAGCAATCCTATTTTAGTTAATAATTATACTTCATCAGATCCATTTATAGTTTGGGGGGATCTTCATACTCACTCTCAGCTCTCCGATGGGACAGGAACAGCAGATCATTCGTTCTACTATGCAAAACATATTGCGTGCCTAGATTTTAATGCTCTAACAGATCATGCTGAAATTATGATGTTCTCTCCATGGTCACTTAACATTCTTGAATCTAGTACTAATAACTGGTATGAACCCAATAATTTTGTAACATTCCATGGTATAGAGTGGACATGTGTTAGGACAGGTCATTATGTTATCATCTTCAGTGGAAATACTTTATTAAAGTCACCAATATTAGATTCATACTTTACTGTTAGGACTCCCCAAGCTCTTTGGAATGTTCTTGATGATTTTACATTATCTCACGGTGTAAAGGCATTAGCATTACCACATCATTCAACCAAAGAAGCTTATATTCAGGATTGGACGTATACTAATCCAAAATATGTTAAAATAGCAGAAGTATCTTCTGTTCATGGTGAGTTTCTCTTTGAGCAGCGCCATGAATTAAATTATGTAAGTGCTATTGATCCACCTCCAAGCTATACTAATGGTTCCTCTGTAGTTGATGCATTTACTATGGGGTACAGAATGACGATGTATGGGTCTAGTGATGAACATGACGGTCATCCAGGTCACAGCTTAAGTCATACTAGAGCTTATATTGGACATCAACGTCCTTTTAGCTTATGGCATACCCGAAACGAACATCCATATCCCGGAGGATTGACTGCTGTCTATGTCAATAATCTTACAAGAGAAGGAGTTTTCAACGGTATTGAAAACCAAAGGATATATGCAAATTCAGACCATGGCCGCCCGATTCTTACATTTAAGGTAAATGGAACTCCAGTAGGCGATGGATCAACATTTATAGCAAATAGCTCAACAGATCATAGAGAAATAAATGTCTTCGTGGCTCAAGATGGCGCCCCAGTTGCGTTAAAATCTAAATCTGCTTCAGTTACTCCAAATTGGATTCCAAATTGGAATGCAGATATTGAGATTATCAAAAATGGGGAATTATGGTACACTGAACAAATATCTTCACCAATAGTTAATATATCTATTATTGATACTGAACCTATTATGGGAACTACCTATGAAAATAGTTGTATTAAAAGGGGAAATAATTACTATATAAACCCGTATAGTGATAATCCTATTGATCCAAGTACTCTAAATACTGGAGGTTACAACTATTATTTGATTCGTATTGTAGGAGAGAATGGAAGAATGTCTTATGCTGGACCAATATGGGTTGAATATTAAAAATACTTACTTCTTATCAATATTCAATTAGTTTTTATTAAAATATTCTTTATCAAACTCAATTAGGATTGTAAATAAAGGGTATTTGAGATGGATGCTAATAAAGTCATAATTGTTCCGCATACTCATTGGGATCGGGAGTGGTATTTAACATTCCAAGAATTCCGTGCTAGATTAGTAATAATGATGGATAAACTATTACATATTTTAAAAACTGATCCTGAATATAAGAATTTCACATTTGATGGTCAAGTAATCCCTATAGAGGATTATTTAGAAGTGAGGCCTGAACGAGAAGAAGAAATTAAGAAATATGTAAAACAAGGAAGACTATCAATTGGTCCTATGTATGTTCTTCCTGATGAATTTTTAGTTAGCGGAGAATCAATTATTAGAAATCTTTTGATTGGACATCAAATTGCAAGAAGATTCGGAAGAGTTATGAAAGTGGGATATATACCTGATCCCTTTGGTCACATTGCTCAACTCCCACAGATTCTTCAAGGATTTGAAATTCCATCTATAATGTTTCAAAGAGGTTTTGGAAATGAATTTGAAGAGAAGAATTTGAATATAGAATTTAAATGGAATGCTCCCGGAGAAGCGGCATCTATTCTAGCGATTTTCTTAAGATATGGATATGGATCATTAATATTTCATAATATTAAAAAAATTAAGGGAAAATATTTACCAGCTTTACGAACAATTAAAAACACAATTCAAAAATTCGAAGAATTTATAGTCACTCCAAATGTTTTACTGAGTAACGGTGAAGACCATTTTGAAGCACTATCTGAAATTCCAGAAATAGTAAAACAATGGAATGATTTTAATCCCGATAAGCCTTTAGAACAAGCAGATTTTGAATATTATGTGGATAAAGTCATTGAATCCAATCCAGAATTAAACATGTTTCAAGGAGAATTGAGGGGGGGTAGGTTTTCGCATATATTATCTGGAGTTCTTTCAGCACGCATGTGGATAAAGCAAAGAAATACAGCCATAGAATATCAATATGAAAAATATTCTGAGCCAATTTCAACAATTGCGTGGATCCTAGACAAATATAATAAATTTATTTACCCAAAAGATTATATCTTGACAGGTTTAAAGTGGCTTCAGAAGAATGCTCCCCATGACTCTATTTGTGGTTGTAGTATAGATCAGGTTCATAATGAAATGATTACTCGTTTTGATTGGGCAGAACAAATCGCAAACGAAATTTTTAAGGATTCTTTCTCTTATCTAAGTGATCATATAAATACTGATCCTAAATATAAAAACTTGAATATCTTAATAATATATAATCCGCTTCCTTGGCAACGGAAAGATGTTGTAAAGGTTAATGTTATAGGGAACAAAACAGGTGGAGAAAAATTTCCGTTTAATATAAGACTTATAGACTCTAATGGAAGAGAAATTGAATTTCAGCATCATTTCATTGAAGAAGAACCGAGATTTACCCTAACAACAGATATCAGTCATAAATTCACATTTTTAGCGGATATACCTGCCTTAGGTTTTAAAACATATTATATTTTTCCAGCCGAATCTGAAAAAAAAACTATATTCAGTGAAGATGATGCTTTTAAAATTACTCGAGATTACTTAGAAAATGTATACTATAGAATTATTATAAAATCGAATGGTTTTATTGATATTTTTGATAAGGAGACAGAGTTTTTATATGAGAACGTCTGTGAATTTGAAGATATAGGAGATTGGGGAGATGAATATGACTATTCTGGGCCAAGAGAGAACCAATCGGATATGACTTTTACTTCTGAAGATGTAGCAGTGTTTGAAAGGTCAGTACATATTGATGGTCCTACTCAGAAGACTTTTAAACTGAGGCTTAATTTAAAACTCCCTTATTCATTAACTGAAGATCGATATAATAGAGAAGAGTATTTAGTGGATAATAAAATATCCATATTTATCTCTTTATATAAAGGAGTTAAAAGAATAGATTTTAAAATTATATTAGAAAATAATAGCAAAGATCATCGAATACGTGTTAAATTTCCTACAAAAATAAAATCTGAAATTATAAATACTGATGGTCATTTCTATGTCCTTCCCAGAAAAGTTAGATTGCCTAATGGGGATCATTGGGCTCAAAAGCCTTTACCCATGAATCATCAAAAGGATTTTGTTTCGGTTAGCGATAATTCAGGAACTTTTGCTGTATTAAACAAAGGATTACCTGAATATGAAGCTATAGTAAATGTGGATGGTACCATTACATTCGCAATAACTCTATTACGATGTGTTGAATGGTTATCTCGTGATGATTTTGCTAGCAGAATGTCTCATGCTGGTCCTGGTTTTAAAACTCCAAGAGCTCAATGTCTTGGTAATCAATCGTTTGAATTATCAATTATAACAACATCAAAATCAAGTTGGTTAGATTCAGATATACACCTTAGAGGTAAGGAATTTAACAATCCCTTAAAACCTCTTTTTCCCGCAATGGCCTATAGCCCTTTTAGGGTATCAGATAAAGTTATATTAAGACCAACTGGTGTTATGTCTTACTATTTTAAACCTAAAAAGAAAACTATTGATACTTTCCTTCCAGCTTCTCTTAGTTTCCTTGAAATTGATAATAAAAGTATAGTTTTGAGTGCATTAAAAAAATCAGAGGAAGGAAATAATCTTATTATTAGAGTTTATAATATAACATCTGAACCTCAAAATGCAAGATTAACATTTTATGAGAAAATTTTGATAAAAAATGCTGAAATTGTAAATCTTCTTGAAGAACAACCCAAAAATGAAATTAGAGCGAAAATTAAGAACTATATCAATAATATCCTTGAATTAACAGTTGAGCCACACGTAATTGTTACAATTAGAATTGAGAATGACTTATTGGAGTGATTTCATTATATTAATAATTTCTATTGTTTGAAATTGCTTAAAAAGGGTTGAATATTCTATATTTTTTAACATAAGTATTTTGATTAATTATGAAAAATTTAAACCTAGATTATGATGTATTTATTATAGGGGCAGGTCCTGGAGGTTCCATTGCGGGAAAGATAGCTGCTGAAAATGGATATAAGACCTGTATTATTGAAAAAGATATAATTGGAGATAAAGGACGGTATAAAGCATGCGGTGGCGCTATAGCTTTGGAGTTAATTGAAGAGATTGATTATCCAGAAGACAAAATTAGCCGTTATTTTGAATCATTGGAACTTCATCATGTTGACGGGGAGAGATCCTCTAAGAAGGGAAAAGGAGCTACAATTTGGCGAAATGTATTCGATAAGTTTCTAAGCGATATGGCAATTGAAAGTGGAGTATTATTGAAAGAAGATGAACCCTTAATTAAAATTGAAAAAAGAGATGATTTTTATAGAGTTAGCACTAAAAAGGGAAAGTACACTGCAAAATACATCATTGCTAGCGATGGAGTCACTTCTACAACTTTAAAATTATTAGGATGGCCATATTTCGAAAAGAAGAATATAATACTGACAATTACTAAAGAAATGAAAATCTCTAGTGATATTATTGAGCAAAAGTTGGGTAAAGATGCAATACATGCATTTTTTGGTATAAAAAATCTTATTCCTATTGGTTATGCTTGGCTATTTCCAAAGGCAGAAACAATTACGGTAGGATGGGGTAACCAAATAAACCTAGTTAAAAATTCTAGAGAAGAGTTTAAAAAATTTGAAAATCTTCCATTTGTTAGAAACGCTATTAAAGGTTCTGAATTGAAGATTTTCAAACCTCACCTCATTCCAGTAGGGTTAAGACCTAAAATCTATGAAGACAATGTATTTGCAGTAGGTGATGCTGGGGGGATTGTGGATCCTATTAGTGGTAAAGGAATCCCTTACGCAATGATGAGTGGTCAAATCGCAATTGAGACTATTAAATCTTGTGAAAAAAGGGATAAGATGAATAAACTTGGTTCCGTTTATGAGAAAAACTTAGATAGAAAATTTCTCCGTGTTCTTAAAGCAAAACGAATAGCTCGTGATCAGATATTCCAAAATGATGAGAGTTTAAAAAATTTCCTCAGACTTTGGGAAAAACATCGTAGTTCTGAAATTGTTATGAAAAAATTAATTTAAATTAATGGAAAATTAGTTTGTTTTTTTTTTTTCTAAATGTTAAGAGTATTGAAAATCTGAAATTCCTTTTATTTTATCAAACAAAATGTAGTATACTGATTATAAAATTCTTTTATCAATTGAAATTTGTGACATAATATGAAGTTTATAGAATATTCAAAGAATTATATTCCTAAAATAAATAACTCTATCAAAATAATCTATGACCGAAAATTAGATAGTGTGCAAAATCCTTTTCTGAAAGACTATTATTCAGAATTAAAAGATTACTTCTTATCAGGGGGAAAAAGAATTAGACCATTATTATGTATTGCTACTTTTAATGCTTTCAATGATAAACATGATGATAAGATTGTTCTCCCTAGCATTGGAGTAGAGTTTCTTCATAATGCTTCTTTAATTCATGATGATATTATCGATAAAGATGATTTTAGAAGAGGAAAACCTGCTTTTCATTTTCGATTCCATAATTACCATCAGAAATACAATTTGAAGAAGATGATTGATACCGATTATGGTAATTCAATAGGTATTATTGGAGGTGATTCTGCTTTTTTCTTGGGTTTAGAAGCGTATCTTTTCAACGAGTTTGAAAAAGACCTTAACTTGAACGCAATTAAATATTATGAACAAGCCTTTATAGAGATAGCAGATGGTGTTTTGATAGAAACGGATATGGTAAATCAAAGGAATCTTACAATTTCAGATTATATAAAAATGATTTCACTTAAAACAGGAGCACTAATTGAAAAATCTATTTTAATAGGTGCAAATTATACTAAAGTAGATGAAAAGTATAGGCGACATCTCTCCACTTATGGTACTAATCTAGGGATAATATTTCAGATAATTGATGATATTTTGGGAACTTTTGGGGATGAAAAAATTACTGGAAAACCAACAGATTCTGATATAATAGAAGGGAAAAAGACTTGCTTGCTAATTGAAGCCTTGAGTAAATTAGATCAGGGAGATAAGAATCGATTAGAAAAACTTATCGAAAATCCAAATATTACAAAAAAGGATGTTCAAGAAATTAAAGATTTATTTCTAATAGCAGATGCCCTAAATTCTTGCAAAAATTTAGCAAAATCATACTACAATGAAGCAAAACTCTCACTTGATAAACTAAGTAATAGTATCAATCAGTCTGAAATTGAATTCTTTGAAAATTTATTAAATTTTGTTGTTGAGAGAAAATTCTAAAACAAATATGGGTAAAAGATCCTATTTTATATAATTTCATGATCTTGTTACTCAACTTTTTCAAAAAACTCAACTTTATATAATACTTCTTTTGTTAGAAATATGTATATTCTACTTAAAATAATGTTATATTAGCGATTTAACTTACAAAATTTTAGAAGATGAGTGATTTGAGTACAAATGATAAAAATATGGAGAATAATCATTATGACATTCTCATTGTGGATGATAGTAAATATATTATAGATTTAATAACTCAAATTTTAAGATCAAAAGGATTTATCTGTAAAGCGGTTAATAATCTTTTAAAAGCAGAGAGAGAGTTAGAGTTACATTCACCAAAATTAATATTTCTAGATGTAAATTTACCTGGTTCAAACGGTTATGAGTTCTGTAAAAGGGTGAAAGCAACTGAAAAAGAAAGAAACACGCTTATTTATTATTTTACTGGTGTTCCCGAAGCAGAGATCGCTATTAAGACACTAGAAACAAAAGCTGATGGTTATTTAAAAAAACCTTTTGATCTTTCTGATTTTAATGACATTTTAGCTCATATAGATCAAAAGGCCACTATTTAAATATATAGAGTTAAAAGATCTCCCTCTATTTATCATTCTCTTTTGTTTCATTAACATAAATGATAAGAGCTAAAAATCATTATTGAATTAATAATATATGTTAATTGCCATTACTGGAGCCACTGGAATTGATTTAGCTATTAAACTTCTTGAAACCCTGAGGGATAAAAAAATCAAGACAGAGTTAATTATCTCAAAAAATGCAGAGAAAGTGATTACTGTTGAAACTGATTATAAAATCTCTGATATTCAAAAATTAGCAGAAACCAATTATGATGCTGATGATTTATTAGCCCCTCCTGCTAGTGGATCCCATAAAGAGGATTTAATGATTGTCATTCCATGTTCAATGAAATCATTATCCGCAATTGCGAATGGATATGCAAATAATTTGATTACTAGAGCCGCAGATGTAATGATAAAAGAAAAGAGAAAACTAATGCTAATTGTTAGAGAGACTCCCTTCAGTGCGATACATCTTGAAAATATGCTTAAATTAGCAAAAATTGGAGTCATTATTTTACCTCCCATCCCATCTTATTATATTAAACCACAAAGTGTAGAGGAACTTACTGAATTCACAGTTGGTAGAATATTAGACCATGTAGGAATTGAAAGCGATATAAAAAGGTGGGGAGATGACTCCAAAAGATAAGAATTTATATTTGTAATTACCGACTGTTTCACGCAATTAAGTATCGTAAAATCTTAATAACAATTAATAATTTTGTTAACATAAATAATTTAATGAATCCCATTTCAGATTATATCGATTTTTTTAAGGAGGATATTTATTGAAAGTACTCCAAGATATTTGGATATTAGAAAAATCGGGGATAGTTATATTCCATAGAGAATATGATAAAGCTGTATCCCCTCAACTTTTTGGAGCAATGATGAGTGCTTTAGATCATTTTGCTGAACAACTAGCTGAGGGAGGTATGTCAAACTTTGAATTACAAAATACAAGATTTACCATAATAAAGCAGAGTGGGCTTGTATTTGTAGCGAATTCCTCTAGAGAAGTCAATCAAAAAAAAGTAAGTAAAGAATTAAAAAAGATATCAAAAAAATTTTTTAAACTATATTCTGAAAAGCTAAAAACCTTTAAAGGTAAAATTGGTGCTTTTTCTGATTTTAAGCAAGAAATCGAGGATTCTATAGAAAAGAAGCCAGAATAAATTATACCTTTATTTCTATTATTCTTTGATAAAGTCTAGAATTCATTGATTTATCCATTGATATAATTCACCCAATAAAACTCTTTTGTTGTTATTATTTCTGAGATCACCAATATTTCCAACATTCATTAACCATAGAGAGGATCTTAATTCTTGTTTCAAAGTTTTTATTTCTTTTATAGAATTTATTTGAGTATTATTGACATAATCTTGCCATGCGGTTTTTAAAAATTTAAATGCAAAACCACCAATATCAGCTCCTAAAACAATTGCTTTGGCAATATCTATTCCATTTCTCAAACCACCAGTTCCAATTATAAGTTTATTAGTAACTTCTCTTACATTTATTATGCTAACTGGTGTAGAGATTCCCCAATCACGAAAAGTATTGCCAATTTTTCGCGTATATACTTCAAAACTGCTTTCATCTCTGAGTAGGTTTGAAAATTGAATAAGATTTGAGTATTTCTATATTGAGTATCTGAAAAGTTTTACTTAAAAATAAGAGTGAAATTAACATTTAAATTATAAAATGATCTTAGTCTAAACATATATAATTGTGAGTCTTTAGTAATATATTAGAAATGAAAGAATTTCAAGTGAATAATTTTATTACATTGAAATTAGAAGATAAAAAAACAGTTTTATTTGTAGCTGGAGAAAGATTTCTACAATGCAAATATTTATTATTAAATATCCCAATACATGACACACTTACTTTTAACAACGCTGAATCTATAGATGATGCGTCAAAATTATTAGATCATTCTTTAGAGAATGGAAAACCTTTAAAAAGAATAGATATATCTCCAGAGGTTGAATTCTGGGCTCATTGTAGTAATTTACAGGTGTGGTGTGAATATAATTATGATATTAGCTTAATTCATTCCAATCTAGCATTTCCCTTATTAAAAAGGTTAACAGATATTGGAGATCATTTAGCTAAGCAAGTTTTTAAAGAGGAGTTAATAAAACGACTTATCATAGGATATCATCCAGTAATAGAATTCTTTTTTGAAGAAGAATGTATTGATTATCTTAATGAAGAAGAAATATGGTTTGTCATAAAAGATATTAAAGAAAAAAGTTTTAAGACTCGAGATATATATTTAGACGTTAAATATACCTTATTAAAGAAGCTTGTTGAAAAAAAAGATGAGAAAGCTTTAAAAACTCTGAAAAAGCATATTTTAAAAAGTATCTCCAATCTAAATTACGATGCTTACTTTTTTTATGAAGGAAATTATTTAAGATATATAACAAGAGAAGATTTTTGGAATTTGTTCGGTCCTGATGGTGAAATACTAGAATTAATAGAAAAAAAAATAAAAAAGTATTATATAGACGATGGGAAAAGAATCTATAAAGAAAATTTAGATGATTTTGAATATTTTAAACCTATAGAGAAAATTAGCACGAGTTATGGACCTATGGTCTTTAGATTTGAAAATAGAAAAGTTATAGAAATTGCAGTTTATGGGAATGAAATTGAAAAAAAAAATGATTATAGAGTTGACATATCAGCTGGAATTATTGGAAAACTAGAATTAAAGAATTTACCCGAATCGATCAGTAAGTTAACAAAACTAGAAAGTCTGATTTTATATGATATTAATTTACACAAAATCCCCAAATCGATAAAAAACTTAAATTCTTTAAGAAATCTTTCGATATGGGGTAATCCAAAATTAAAATTAACAGAATCCCTATGGAATTTAAAATTGCTTGAGACACTAGAATTAGGAGCAAATAATTTAAAATCAATTCCTAATTCTATTGAGAATTTAAAAAATCTAAAGATCTTACATTTGGGGTGGAATAATTTAAGTACACTTCCCATTAAATCACTCGAAAATCTAGAAAAACTCAAGATGGTTTATGTAGCGAATAACCCCTTAGATAAAACAACCATAGACTTTCTTAAAAAGAAAGGGCTTTTTATGTTAATGTGATAAAATTTAAAAAATAAAATTATAAAGTTTAATATTATCTTCTTTTGCCGTTACAAAAGGTAAAGAAATTTGTCTAAATAATTCCATAATTAAATTAATTTCATCAGAAAATTGCATGTCATACTCTGTTGTATATGTGATTGTCTTATAATCTCTCCTATCTGAGGGAGAAATTTGATTTAGCTCTAACGCTCCAGTAAGAATATTAAATGTGCCAACATGGATAATCTCTCCAGTAACTTCATCTCGAGCAACAATAGAAAGAGCTACTTGCCCTTCGAGGAGACACCATAACATAAAATTATAATTGTTTTTAAATCTGTCTAAACTAGCTTTATTGGTTCCATCAAGTTCCCAACAATACCAAGTAATGCCACTAATAGAAATTGTATCTTTAGCAGTCATTAAATATTTATTCTGGTGATTTCGAGACACTGATTGAGTTCTACCATGGGAGAATTCAGTCAATGGAATAATATATAATTTCATAGAATTTCCAACATTAGGATTGGCATATCTAATTGCTAGATCCTTTATTGTTTTGCCAAATCTTGAGATTGGTTCTTCTAAAGCATTAATTATAGTTAAGGGGTTTAAATCTACCGCCTTTCTAACATTGACTCTAAAATTTTTGATAAACATTTCATAAGTTCCGCTTTCTCTCCAATGAACGCGATCTAATTCAGTTAAGGTAACAGACTTAAATATATCAGGAACTTCTGACTCTAATATTAAATCTCTTAATGATATAATTACTGTATCAATTTTACCAGTTAAGAAATCCATAATTTTACTTCTCTCCTTATTATATTCTTCAGATGTTCTTAAGAATAGAAGATTGTAAAGAGCAACCTCAACAAGATTTAAATAATAATCTTTATTCTCCCCTGTATATTTCTTAATGGTTTCTCCCTCCTTAAATTTATAGTATATATAATTTAATAATATACGTGTTGTATCTCTAATATTTATCTTTCCTGAGAGATCATATCTTTGAACACTCGCTTTAAAATTAAAAATATCTGATAGATAAGTACACAAAAAGCTAGAATATGGAACTAATTCATTGTAACCTAATCTGCTAATAATATCGCGATCACTAACAAACGAAGGATTCCAATAATCTGTTGGAATATATGGAGTTCTAAGTAATAGATCTTCAGATTGCTCGTTGAGTTCTTGAATAATTTTCAAATTCCATATTGGACCAAACATTATGCTATAGAATATATAAGGCAGCGAACTTTCAGAATCTTGTAATGCTGGAGGGACTCCTAATAGCTGATTCTTAACTGAAAAAAAGTCCAACATCAATCTATTATTATGAATAAAGGATTGTCTATAGGTATTCAAACTCAATTTAATGAAATCAACTGACTGACCATCAAAAAATATACCTCCTCTAATCATACTAGAAAAAGTAAATCTGCCAAAAATTTCAATTGTAGCTTCATATACTAATTCTGCCAAAGTTCCATCCTCATATTTATCATATTGTTTCAAATCTGGACCATCAGAAAAAATTCTGTTCTTACCATTTGGTTTAATGAATCGCATTTTCCATTCTAATATCTTTTTATCTAATTGTTTTAAAGTGGGGTTTATCAAATCAGGGGGGCTCTCATATGATTGAAATGCATCAAGTATTGCTTTAAACCAGTCTTTATCTGATTGCTTTAAATTAAATTTTAAATTACTTGATCCTGGATTATTAACTCGAGAATGGAAGGTATTGAAACATATAATTTGAGTTCTCGTAAGCCCAATAAAATATTTGAAAAGAAAATTTAACTCATTATACCCTTGCCCTTCATGTAATAAACCACTCTCATCGATATATGAATTTAAAACCTTTAATATTACCGGTTCTATCCGTAAAATATCTGAAATTGTAGTACCGCTTGATAGAAATTCGTATTGTTCTTTAGCAAGATCAAAAATTGGTAGTAAATTATCTTTCCTCAAATCAATGATTAAATTATTTAGTTCTTCAGTAATAGGATATTCCCTAAAATAGCTGAAAGCAGGTATAAAGCTTCTCTTAGGTAGCGACCTTTTCTCAAAACTCTCATCCTTAAATCTGTCTCTATTATAAAGCCTATTAATATCAAATTTCAATTTCATGGTAGTTAAATCGAGTTCATTTCCTAAAATTTTATAAAAATTACCATAACGAGTTACCTCATAAAAAAGGGTTTTAAATCCATATTTTTCCTTCCTATAATCCTCCAAAATATTCTTCTCAAACCAGTCTTCTTCAGAATTTTTATCAGGTGTACACCATTTTTCTCCATAATTTTGTAATTGATAAATACCATCCTTAACAATAAAATAATCCGTTTCATGTAAAGCATATTCTCCTCGTAAAATATGTCCGTTATCATAAGTGATAACTACTTGAGGAATGATATTATAAGTGTTTTTCCCTGATTCTTCATTATGATTGATTATTCTTGGATAACCTAACTGCCATACACTATCCCTAGGTAATCCATCCTTTATTCTTTGAACACTGAAAAAGCGGTAAATTGGATTACCATTCTCATCCATTTTAAACCCAAGAACACATGCCTCATCTATGTGTTTACCATCTTCACTTAATTTAATATTCTTTAGACCCTCCTCAGCATCCAAGAATGGTTTTATTTGCTCTACTTCTAATTTTTGCCCTGTATCCATGTACATTCGAATAGATCCTTGAAGTGTAAGTCCAAATTGTTTTTCACCTTTAGAATTATATTGGATTCCCCAATATTGCTCTAAATTACCAATTAAATTTGGAATAAAATCATCAGTGGATCTTGAATATCTATTAGAAAAGTCGGTTTCAAATTGTGTGAAAATCTCATCATTAGAATCCTCCTTTAATCCCAAAATTTCATTTATTTGACTAATACTATTGAATTTATGTCCATCTGAAATTGATAATTTCCCTTTCGATCTTTCTCTAGACTCTTGCCAACACCCTGTCCCTAAATCAACACCCTTAGCTACTTTGGGAAGGTAATTATTTCCAAATGAAATATAAGTATTATAAATACTTTCTTGACTAAAGAAAGGTGCTACTAATATCACTTCTGTCTTTAATGCCTTTGGAATCTTTCCCTCAATCATATCGTTGTTTGTTTCATATACTGCTCTAAGAACATTCTCGACACTTCCGTCTATCTGTTCTTTATCTATCCCCATTGAATTTTTATTTGGCATATAGACTATACATACCTCTCCTTTATCATTTTGATAATAAAATTTTCCCACATCAAAATAAGCAGCATCATCAGAAAGGATTCTTGATGTAGACCTTAAAGTTGCTGGACCGAATTTAAATACTTTTATTGTATTTTCTACATTGATATCATGAATTCTAGACTGGATCGAATCAACTAATTTATATTTGTTTTCTAACATCCAAATTTGCTGTTGAGGAAGGATTTCTGTTATGGAAAATACTTCTAATTCTGTTCCTGAATCAAAACCTTCTTGAACATAAAGATTATCATTTGATACGGCGAATGTATGAGTTGTACAAGACAGAATTGATAATGTAATAAATTGATTTGATTCAAAATATTTATTCTCCTTAAAATAGCACAAATTCTTTTTCAACAAATCAAAAGTCTCATCTCGTTTAGAGTCTGCAGGAGAAAGTTCACCTTCTTCACAAAAATCACAAATCTCTTTCACAATACCCGTTAAAATAGCATGTTTTATGACCTCATCTGGATTCTCGGTATTTTGGTAACTTTCTCGAATTCTTTTAGTAATCTCTTTAGCTTCACTCACTATCTGGTTATATTTATCATCTCCTTTAGTAATTGTAGAATCAAGTTTCCTTGCATTTTCAACTAATAAATTTTCCAAAGATTTAGTAAAACCATAAAATCCGTTTTTTTCAAAAATATTGAAAGACTCTTTAACTAAAATATCCAAATCTCTAAGATATTCAGTAAAAAACTCTTTTCGATCAAAAACAGTAAAGAAATTATCAGGATTATTTCTCATAATCTTATAAAATCTTTCTGTAAAAGACTCCGCAATATCAATTACTCCAGCACTTGGTTGATATGCATCTTTTAAATCATTTAATTTAATCTCCCAATCTTTCTCAGCACCAGCTATCTGAGCTTGAGAATAAATCACCAAGTCTGAGATCGGATTTTCGCCTATTAAATCTACTATTTTGGTATTTTCAGTTATAGGTATATTGTTGAATTTTTCACCCACTTTAAGATAATTTTCTTCATAAATTAATATTATATCTAGTTTGCTAGAAAATCCTAATTTTTGACGAATTCTAAGTTCGAGTTCCGCAATTGTCTCTTCCCCACTAATTTGAATTATTCCCTTTTCCCTTTCGGTACCGATAATATATGCTGAGACTTCATTGGTATCAATAGGTATCCCCATAACTGGAGGTTTATCTTTATATTTCTCTTCAATATCTATACGTATTTCCTTACTTTTACCTAAAACTCTTAGCTTTCGATGGTTTTCTTCAATGTCTTCTTTCTTCTGTTCTAAAAGCTGTTCACTTTCTATAATGAATTGATCAATTGTGGATATTTGTTTTTCAAATTGTAATTCAGACATCAGGGGACTTCCCATGATAGGAGCAGTCATAGAAGAGGTCAAAACTCGTTGCATCACCTGTATCTTAGTAGATACTTCTTCAGTAACTGAAAAACCAGCTTTCGATTTTGGATTGGGATTCACAAAGGGTGTTTTCGGAGTGGTAGGGATCTCTACCCCTGTTAGAGCCCATAGAGAAGGTATTTTATTGGGACTTAATGCGGTTTGCTTGACAGCATGTTTCCATTGGAGTGCTTTTTTTTGTCTTTTGAAGTTCGGTGCGGAAATTTGAAATTGCCTGTGGGGTGTGAATAATTTTCCCGCCTAAATTTTTTGCTACTTGTATAGTTCCAAGCAGAGTAAATCCGCCCATAAAGAACGAAGATGTACCCAAGGTTAAGATCTTGAATACATTGGACATTAAGAGTTTCTTGAAGGTGTTCTTGTCAGTAGCTTCTTGAGATTTGAGTAATTCTTGGGATATTTTATACTCTGAAAAGATTTCTGCTCGTTGTTGGGCTGAAAGAGTGGCTACTACTTCAGGAGCTAATTGCATGGAAAGTAATTGATCTACCCTTGAAAGCTGTAATTGTTGACCTCTATTACGCTGAGCGGTGCCACTTGCGGTCTCACGGATAGAAGTGAGAAGGCTTGAAAGCCAAAAGCCAAAATCTGTCTCAATAGCGTTCTCGATAACAGCTTCGATAAGTCCGTCCAACACTATTTCTTCATATGATTCCTCTACAACTCCTCTAATTACACCCTTAGCGATTGAAGTTAAAGTTATACCTTTGGTAAGCGTATATAACGCTTGCGCCGCAGCAGATTGAGAGCCTGCTTCCACAAATTTACCTACAATTGCAGAGGCAGTCCATGAACCAAATGCAATTAAAGCGACGCTCATAGCTGTAGAGATCGTAGTCATAATCCCCGTGTATCCGATCTCAGCGGTCATCATTCCAGCAACATCAGCATGCGTATATACATTCATATAATCTTGAAGTACGTGGGAAGTTGCTTGGTGGCTTGGTAAATTCAAATTCTGGATCGGTTGGTAAGCTATTTAAGAGCTTATTATAAATTATATCTGATATCGGGAGATTAAACGTATATTCTAAATCTAATTTTAGTTTTTCATATACCTGCAGAAATTTTCTATAAAAATTGATTTTTTGATAAGGTTGGACATTTCTTAAGATATAAAATTCAGATATATAATCTAATAAATAATCCATATCTATGTGGAATTGTTCTAAAATCCTTTCATTAATGTTAGCAACCTGCTCTTCAAAAATCCGTTGAGGATTTATTTGGTTATCAATATCTACAACTAAAATACAAGGTTCAATGCCATGATATTGAAGTAATAAGGAAGCTGGTGTTCTTTCATATCCCACAAGATCTAATGCCTCAACAAGAAGCATGTTTCCATCTAATCGAATGATTCCTTGTTCAGTGAGAATTTCTGTCCCTTCTTGGAGTCTATAACCATTAACTACTGCCTGTCTTGCAGGATCATTTAGTACACCTATTAGATCTAAAAAGTCATTTAAAGTCATTCCTTTTTTTAAGTTATAATCCTCAGGACGAAGCGGTTGAATCCATATTCTCATGCCGTTTATTTCTACAACGGGGTCAGCTTTCACGGCAGCTTCTGCTACAAAAATTTCAAAGGAATTTTCATTGAAATCAGACTCTGAATTTACCTTTCCTTGGATTGATCTAAGTTTTTGTAGATTTTTTAGTAAATTTACTGACTTTTGTTTTTGAGTCTTTAAAGTATCAAATTGAGTGTTAAAATGTTCTTGGGGGGATTCAAGCATTTTTTGTGATACTTTCTCAATAACAGAAAGCTGAGTTATAGATTTTGGATTGGGATTAACAAAGGGTGTTCTTGGAGTGGTAGGGATCTCTATCCCTGTGAGAGACCATAGAGAAGGTATTTTATTGGGACTTAATGCGGTCTGTTTGACAGTGTGCTTCCATTGAAGTGCTTTTTTCGTCTTCTGAAGCTCAGTGCGGAAATTTGAAATTGTTTGCGGAGTGTGAATAATTTTCCCTCCGTAATTTTTGGCTACTTGTATAGTTCCAAGCAGAGTAAATCCGCCCATAAAGAGAGAAGAGGTACCAATGTTAAAATCTTGAATACGTTGGACATTAAGAATTTCTTAAAGGTGTTCTTATCAGTAGCTTCTTGAGACTTGAGTAATTCTTGGGATATCTTATACTCTGAGAAAATTTCTGCTTTTTGTTGGGCTGAAAGAGTGACTTTTACATTTCTTTAAACATAGCTATTAAGTCTAAGCATGATGGATAAAATGATCGCTCGGAATATAGTTCAATCTCTGCTTCGATTAAATATGGTAGAAGATGGTTAAATTGGTCAAGAAATGCTAAGATTAATTTTCTTTCACTATCTGAATGACGGGATTTTCCATTGACTTCATAAGCTGGAAAAAATTTATTTGCCCAATGGGTTGGATCTAAATAGTAGTCACCCCCAAGGGGTTTATAATAAGATTTTGGTGTCTTTGTTGCTACTATATCAGGCATAATTTGAATCCGATTGTGAGTAAAAAA
Organism: Promethearchaeota archaeon; assembly: GCA_019058425.1. Lineage (GTDB taxonomy): Archaea > Asgardarchaeota > Lokiarchaeia > Sigyniarchaeales > SOKP01 > Loki-b32. Next base: position 14,384 of record JAHPYZ010000001.1, on the reverse strand, counting down.
ATATTCAGACCTAACAGTCCTATCAGAACATCTAAATTTAAACTTTAAAAATGCAATATTTCCAGAATCTTTTCTAAAAGTAGATACCCATCCCTCTTCTTGGCGAAGTCTATTGAATATTTCTATAGTGGAACCTATTTCATCAAAAATTCTAAGTTTTCATCCAATATAACGTCCATTTCCAATGTATTTAGCTTTAGGAAGACTTTTTGGGAAGTTTTTAAATAGATTACCAGATAAATCCAGCTCATACAGATTTAACTTCTTTAAAACTTCTGGAAATTCTTTAAAACGATTATTATTTAAATTTAAACCCGCCAACCATTTAAAATTTTGAAATGATTCGGGCAGGGACTCCAGCTTATTATGCCCTAATTTTAGACTTTGAAGATTTTTCAAATCGCCTATATTTGAAGGTAATTTTGTCAATAAGTTATTTTCAATTGATAGTTGTTGCAAATTTTCGAGGGTGCATATGGAACCGGGGAGAGAGCTTATTTTATTATTATTGATGAAAAAATTTTCTAACTTACTAAGCTCGTATATACATTCAGGTATATTTGTGATCTGATTTGAATTTAAGCTTAATGTTCTTAAATTTACAATTTGACAAATTTGTTTTGGAAACTCTTTAATGTAGCTATCTGCGACACGCAAATGTTTTAATGTATATAGTTTATTGATAGTATTAGGAATTAAATTAATACTGCTTGCAAAAATAACTATTTCTTCTAAAGTTGACAAGTTTCCAATTGAATTAGGGAAAAATTTTAAACTTTTATCATCAATTATGATACTTTTCAAATACTTTAAGTTTTGGACACTTTTAGGAATATGTGTAATTCCACAGTTTTTAATTTCTAATTCAAGAATTTTGTTTTCTTTATTTACAATTAAAAATACTTTTTCTTTTGCACCAATCTCAATTTCTTCTATAGTGTCTAACTCTTCTAGTGAAATTCCAGCACGATCTTTTCCTTTGAAAATTCTTTCTGACATAATATAAATGTATTTTTTTTAGTTTATATTTAGGATTTGAATCATTTAAACTCAAGTATTTATGCTTTCAAATTCACTTTTTATTATTCTATTATAATAATTTTTATCTTGATGACTAAGAAATAATAAAACTAAATCTATTGCATCTCTGTTTCCTTTATCTTTTAAATAATCATTGAAATTCTTAATACCTAATTCATCACTCCAGCGTTGTGGTAATCTCTTGTCAAGTATAAAAGGTATAACCTTTCTAAATTCATTTTCCCAAAATAATCCTCTTGCACCTGTTTCATCCCCACTAATCTCACCTGTTATTCGATTATGTCCATATGTTCCTTCAGCGGGGATAGTCCAAACAGATAGATCCCGACAATCATATTTATTTTCATGACCAGTTTCTTGGAATGAATACCTTATTGCAGTCATCCAATGATGAAGTGGTGATTTCAAATAATTATAATAATCAATTCTTTCTATTCCATTAGATGTAATTGTTTTTTGCTGTTCTCCATTAAGAGGATTACTAAAATCAGTTAGAATACCATCAAATAATCGTTGAAGTCTTTGAATATTAGGATCATTTTTCCACCGAATCCCCTCCATAGCACTATGCCTATGATCATCTGGGTAATTATCCAAATCTGACAATGAAGGATGTGGATTAATGCTTTCTATATATTCTGCGTGATTCTTATATTTAGTCTCATAATCTAGATAATAATCAAGGAGTGTGTCAAAAAGGGTATCTCTTAAATAATCTCTAAATAACCGTCTTTTCTGAGTTGAATCAAGTAAATTGTTTTTTCCTTGTAAATATTTTATAGCATTATCATATTTTTCTGTTGTTATCCTTTTCAACTGATCTAATGTTCCCCCTAAGTTTTTTAACTCAAGTTGCAGTTTTATAGGTAAATTTAAGAATTTTTTCAATGTCTTCGTATCACTGAGAAAAGAATTGAAAAATTTATTATCCAGATATCCTAGATTTAGCATTATTGAATCAATGAGATTATTTATCCTATTAAGGTAAGTAGAATCAGTGCTATATTGATTGAACCCATTGAAAATATCAGCAAAAATAGAATTAGGAGGATGAATAATATAGCTTTCAGTAGTCCCATCTGTAAACTCCACAGTCCTTTTAAAACCAAACGTGATAAGGGATCGAATAACAGAACTCAAATCTTTTTTATCGATTTTTGTACCATCCAAACAGGAAATACCTGTCTTTCTTAAAATCTTTAAATATTGTTCTGGATCCATATGAGATCCAAATTTAAAAAATCGACCAGGATTATCTTTACCAAAATTTAGCATACCCATTTGGAGTAATATATAATTAACGTAACCAAATATGTCAATCATGGCATCATCTAGTAATTGGAGTAGAGCTAAATCTTCATTTGTAAAATCTTTTTCTCCTGAAAATTCAAGAGAAAAAAGCCAATAATATTTATCTAGTAATTCAGGGTTATCTTGAATAAATTTAAGATAAGTTTTGCAGAATTCTTTAAAGTATAAATTATTAAAATGTTCTACCTCATTTTTTCTGTTAATCGTAAACCAAGAATATTTGGATATAGTTTCAAAATTATTTTTGAGTAGATCATTAAAATATATTTCATCATAAGTCCCATCTGGATTGTGTAAATTCCTCAATTCGGTAGTGACACTGAGGTCTCTTACTTCTAGGTCTAAATTATTTACCAAAAGTTTGAACTGTTCAAAGAATAAGTAAAAATCTAAGATTTTTTCTTTTGTTGATGGTTCTTCTAAGAATTTCTCATTAACTATAGGAACTTCCAGTATGTTATCTAAATTATTAATATTTGGTTGTTGCTTTATTTGTATATCAAGGAAATATGGTTTAATTTGCGAAAATTCAAACTTCAGTAAGTCGGTTCTGAATATTGGGTTAATGAGGTTCACAAGCATTTCAAAGTTTAAATTAGAATCTCCATCAGTAAACGAAAATACACTGAGTAATTTCATGCCACAGGGATTACCGTTCTCATCATAGTATAGATAATGCTTATCAGCTTCATTTAAGAATTGAAGGAACTCAATTTCGAGCCAATTGTCATTCTTTAACTTAAATCTTAAAGGGTTATACGGATCACAGAAACTACTTGAAAGTAAGTTTCCTTCTTTATTGGTCAAAAGGGCGTTTGGAATCTTTGTATCATCTTCTAGTATTATACCATCGACCCATCCTTCTGGTGTTGTAACAGTTTTTCCAGTCACTTCAATGAGCGCTCGACTTTTACCATCTTCACTTGTGAGAATTCTATAAGATCCTCTTAGTTCTCCACTCAAGGATAATTCTCTGCCACGAATATCAAATATTTTAGTAATTCCAAGGTTTTTTAATTGTTCTATGGTAATTGTTTCTGCTGTTATTAAATAATCCTGTTTAGAAAGAGTGCCTTGAAAATCGTCTGTAATGAATTGAGAAATCTCGGCTGATTTCCAATTTTTCAGTACATCTTCAAAATAATTATCAAATGTAGTGAACCCATCTTCATTATGTCTGTTATTAAGGAAATTGATATTAGCTTCGTAAGTAGTTGCTTCTGTTTGTTGGTCTTGAACTATTAACTCATTTTGGAAAATCTTGGCTAATTGTTCTATTGTATTTTTGGTTACTTCTTGAGTAGCCTCGATACCATTCAGATTGCTTAAAGAATTGAACAATATAACTTTTTTGTCATTTTCTAACGAAAAGATAAAGGTATTTCCATCCTTGATTTCAAAATTCTTAATATTCTCTTCTTGAAATTGATTATAAGTTGACCCTAAAATTCTAGCTATAAAATTATGGCTTACTTCTGCTCTTGAAATTGAGTCAATATGTTCAATAACAGTAGATTCATAAGTGATTATTCCCTTTTTATTTGAAGGATTAAAGAGTTGTGCGTAAGTTTCTAAGATAAATACATCATCTAATGCTGATTTCATAAGGTCTCCTACAATAGTATTCCCTTCCAAATAAGTTAATAGTGCTGGAACTACATCCGCACTACTTTGAAGATTTTTTGTTTTAGAATTTTCGATTAAAAGGCTTAAAATTGCTCCTCTTAAACATGATTGAAGGCTATTAATAGCTTTTTCACTTAGTATTGATTTAACTTGGTCATCAAATTTTTCTTTTAGAAGTGTTCTACTTCTATCGTTCTCTACTATTGATTTTAAATCATTTTCAAATTTCTGAAGAACATTATCATATGCAAATTGACCAAGACCTTTCCCACGCAATATTATTGAATCTAATTCATTAATAACTTGTTGATATAATTTCTCAAGTTCAACTGATAATTTTTGTTGAGTGGATTCTGATACTTGAGGATTATTGAATATCTTATCAAGTGATTTGGTGTCAATAACTTGTTGCCATTCTTTAGAAAATCCTCCAGCCACTTGAGTCTGAGGGTAAATCACCAAGTTTGAGCTTGGATTTTCGCCTATTAATTCTACTATTTTAGTGTTTTCAGTTATAGGTGTATTCTTGAATTTTTCACCTATTTTAAGATGATTTTCTAAATAAATTAAAATTATATCTAGTTTACTAGAAAATCCTAACATTTGACGAATTCTAAGTTCGAGTTCTGCAATTGTCTCTTCCCCGCTAATTTGAATTGTTCCCTTTTCCCTTTCGGTACCGATAATATATGCTGAGATTTTATTGGTATCAAGGGGTAACCCAAGAACGGGAGGATTATCTTTATATTTCTCTTCAATATTTATACGAATCTCCTTACTTTTACCTAAAACTCTTAGTTCCTGATGATTTTCTTCAATATCTTCTTTCTTTTGTTCTAAAAGCTGTTCACTTTCTATAATGTTTTGATCAATTGTGGATATTTGTTCTTCAAATTGTAATTCAGACATCAGGGGACTTCCCATGAGTGGAGCGCTCATATGAGAAGTCAAAACTCGTTGCATCACCTGCATCTTATTATTAACTTCTTCAATAACTGAAAACCCCGTTTTAGATTTTGGATTGGGATTAACAAAGGGCGTTCTTGGAGTGGTAGGGATCTCTACTCCTGTGAGAGCCCATAGAGAAGGTATTTTATTCGGACTTAATGCGGTCTGTTTAACTGTATGTTTCCATTGGAGTGCTTTTTTCGTCTTCTGAAGTTCGGTGCGAAAATTTGAAATTGTCTGTGGGGCGTGAATAATTTTCCCGCCTAAATTTGTGGCTACTTGTATCGTTCCCAGCAGGGTAAATCCGCCCATAAAGAAAGGAGATGTACCTAAGGTTAAAATCTTGAATACATTGGACATTAAGAGTTTCTTGAAGGTGTTCTTGTCAGTAGCTT
>JAHPYZ010000001.1:0-8963 GCA_019058425.1 Promethearchaeota archaeon | reverse complement strand
CATGAACCAAATGCAATTAAAGCGACGCTCATAGCTGTAGAGATCGTAGTCATAACTCCCGTATAACCGATCTCAGCGGTCATCATTCCAGCAACATCAGCATGGGTATATATATTCATATAATCTTGAAGTACGTGGGAAGTTGCTTGGTGGAGTGCTAAGGTGTTATATTCCTCATAATTAGGATCGCTTATATCAAGAGGGACAACTCTCGCAAATGAAATTTTTACTTTATAATATGAATGCGGTTCTAGATTTTTGTTATTAAAATCATTTTGACTTGAGAAGAAAAGATCATCAATTATGGAAGTTATATATAAATTCCCACCATCAAGTATGTAATCGACTCCTTCAGTTAATTTTATAGTATCAACAGTAGTTTCATCAATCTGAGTCTCATATTGAGGAGTACCTCCTGGAACGTATGTTGTAACAACGGTCTCTTTTCTATTGATGAGCGATACTTCAACTGAACTGATAGGATAAGAAAATCTACCGTCCATAAGCGGAATCTTAGCCATATACCCTCTCTCGTTTTCAAATATTGATATATTATAGGCATTGATGCCATCTGACTCGGCAGTATATCGGCACTTGACATCGACGGAGATTTGTCCTTCTGCGATAGGGGATAGCTGGTCATATCTTTCTTCACTGATAACTAAAGGCTTATAGAGAGGTGATTGTGGTAATACTAACTGATTATGTGCTGTATCTTTATCAATAAAGTTATATTGAGGAACAACTCTATCCTTTGTCTGAGTCCATTGTAATACAATTGTATCGAGTTCTCCGTTTGATGCTTCACTTACGGCAAATTGTAAGTATCCAATAGTATTGGAGCTATACCAATTATATTGTTGATTATGAAGGGGACTTACATATCCATCTCCTACAGAATAGCTATAATGAGGACGATCATTATATGAGTTAAGCTCAGAAGTAATCAATAGGTAATCTAAATTGAGGTTATCAAAATCTAGGTTATACATTGCATCTGGATCTCCAGGAGCAAATGTTGGAGATCCTGAGAATGCCTGTCCTATTGCAGAAAATGTGGTATCAATTACATATCCAAGCCCTGCTATGAAATTTTGCGTTCCAGATGCTCGTAATGGATTGGGCGGTGAGACAATCGCTTGAGCGGTGTATTCATTACCAACTTCTCCTCCAGTTATAGTAGTATAATAAGCTCCAGGATGTCCTGAGAGGGCTGCGGGCATGCTGTCTTTTAATACCCCATCTGACCAGAGTCGTTGATTGAGGATTTTTGGCTGTTTTCTATCGGAGCCATCGGAATAAAAAGTGGAAGCTCTCATTTGAGTGTCTTGCTGACGCATTTTTATATCAATAGAGAATTTGGTCAATAAGGTATATACAGCACAGTAAGCTATTGCTCCCAAAGCTTTTGCAAGTCCTGTAATTTGCCCATAACCCAATGTTGCCGCTGAGACAGCTACTTCTACTGCTATACTCACAGCCGTAGCGGTGAGCATCATTGCAACTTGTTCGATCACATCTCTTTCAAGATTTTCGCTGTGGATCTCCCACGCTGAATAATAGCTCCTATACTTTGTCTCATAAAAGAGTTCGGGATACTTTCCTCCCTCTGTTAATTTGTAAATCTCAAAAATACTATCTTTTATTTCATATCCGTCATACTGATCTTCGGGGAATAATAATGTATTGTGCTCAAGTTTCCCAAAATTATAGCGCCAATTAGCTCCAAACACCTTATTTACTTTGGCAAATTCTTCAAAATCACTTTCAACCGTGTTAATATCCACCTGAGTCTTGGTATATGGAATGAGATCTGGTTTTCCGTCATAATTGTACCCGATCGACATTACGGTATAGGAGCCATCTTCATTAGGTTCAGGTCTCAAGATGTATATAGTTTCATAATAATTATTTCCGTCACTATCATAGAATAAATACTTTCCAGCCGTTTTTGCTTTGCCTTCGATAAATGCGTCTTTATCTTGAGTATAATACACTCCATCTTCAGGAGTTATTAAAATTCCAGTAATTTCAAAGAATACATCCCCCACAATATTATTTTTTCCACCTTTATAGGCATCATGAAGAGCACTATATCTATTTGGAATGATGATAGTAATCGTATCTTCATAATAATTATCAATATCTGCAATTTCTCCATCTCTTATGATGGTTAATGAATCGTATACCGTAGAGATGTTATCTATACCCCAACCTTCTATACGTGAAATGTATTGATCGCTTGACACCTCTAGTTGTTGTCCAGTATCTAAGTTTGTCATCGAAACGGTCGATACTTCTTCAGCATCATCGGAAAATTCATCTGTATAAATTCTCGTTTCAATTATCTCACCATCTTCCCAATCAGTAATGGTTATTGTTTCACTGACATCATAAATCATATAGCTAGAAGTGGTATTTTTCGTGAATTTATGATATGTAGCGCCTAATATTGTACCTGTAATAGAACCATATTTTTCTTTCAAAGCGGTCTTATTTACTAGAATTTCTTCCGTAAGTGCATCATTAAACACAGGATCTTCGTAATTCGTAGTGAAAAGAGAATTCCAAGTCTTCACAGCATAAGCGCCTATTAATATTAAAATATTCATAGGGGCTGCAGCTAGAATCGCTTTTTCACAATTTTCAATCTCATAATATCCCGAAGTTTCACTTCGTTCATAACTAATTTCTTGTTCTGCATATCCATCTTGATCTTCATCTACTCGAATACTGTAGAAGGAGGTGGTGACGTTTTGAGATTCATAAAATTGCTGTTGATAATATTTACGAGCCCAGAAGTCCATATCGGGCATGAACATATTTCCGATGGATACCAGCCAATCGAATGGATTTATCGTAAATGAAAAGGAATAATCAGCGAAGCTTTGATCATGTAAATCAAACCATTTTGTACTGTGGATTTCTCCCAAACTCTTATTCACAATGGTTTGGGTGGACTCATAATCCTGTATTATTGTGTGCCAGACGATTTCTCCGGGATTTTCCTCATCATCTATCCCATATCTGATAAGATCTACTGGACCTTGTTTGTCAATATTGATTTCTTGGCGATAATCAACCTTATTATCCATATCACTATCTGCAACATATATTACGTTGAAGGGATCAGAAAATAGTTCGAAATGAGTAAAGAGTGATGATGAATTAAAAGCATATAATTGATTGTTAGCACTCACATCCTCGTTTCTGGTATAATCAATTGAAATAAATGAGCCTGATTCTGATCTGATAGTCTGGGCATCTTCAGCAAGTAAATATTCTCCTGCCGATTCTGAATAATCAAATGAAATATATAGGTAATCATTAAAGCTATTTTCAATATCATATAAATAAGTTTGGTTGAACTCCTCTGATAAAATTATTTCTGAACTTGAAGAGATGGGACCACTTGTGAAATTGAGTACTACTGTAATAGAATCAAAGGTATTTAACAAACCATCGGCAGGATTCAGATCTGTAATGGTAACATTGTGTGTATCAATATCAAATGTAATTTCATAATTTATACCATCACCTTCAATAAGAGCTTCTGTTAAGTTAGCGTGGAGTCCGAATACCTTGTATAAACTTATATTAACGAAGTCTAGGGTAAAATTATATCCAACATCAAAAATGTATGAATATTCTGAAATATCGGAATAGAGTCTAAACGATTCAGAATAATATTGAATAAACCTGTAATCAGAATCACTATTTTCATAAATTTCATCATACCACTCCTCATATTGTGGCGTAAGTAAAAAGTCATAATTATAAGAAATTTCAACGGAATCAAAATTAATATTATTATACAATAGGTTAATAGACTCATTCCATGAATCTTTAGTACAATAATCGATATAGAGGGTGGTATTCGGCTCAATTATATGAGGTAATTCTATTTGCATGCCCCAGTAATCCTGAAACTTATCAAATGAGGGATTCCATGTAAAATCTTGAGTAGAGGGGTCCCATAATAGTTGATACTCATCTTCATCTGGACTTCCTAATAATCCGGCACTGAAATAATTATAATTCTCATCAGATATTTTAATAAATTCCAACCATTTGCCTTGATCTGCATTATTGTAAAAGAGAGGTTCACTGGTAAAGGTAAAGTGATAATTATCTGTAGATGGATCTTCTCCTGATGTAAATTCTATTAATTCAGTATATTGCCATACTCGTTCATAAAGGGATTCATACGTATCTGTGGGTTCAACTGAAATCTGTTGAATGAATACTTGGTCAATTGTAATCTCATAGGAAGGATCATGGGAGCATATTAATATATCTGAGAAATCTATCATGCCATCAACTGCAAATGAGCCTAATTGGGAGAAATTAGGCTCAAATCTTACGGTTTTGTAGGTTCCCATAAATTCAGTGTTAAAGGGAGTAATATCAAGTGAAATACTGTAATTATATGGTTTTAAAAATTCATTATAATTTTCTGTAGAAGAAGCATTAATGAATAATATTTCTGCTTTCGGAATGGTAGGATTGACTGGTTTCTGTTCTAAATACATTTTTCCTACCGCGATGCCTATTGCTTTCATAACAGGAGAGCTATATCTTACTAAAAATGAGTCCCCTTCCGTGAAAGTACAATTTTCAGCAGGATTATCAGGATTAACATATATTTCTGGAATTCTCAAAATATAACTTATATTATTTCCAAATTGATCTTTTACAGTTGTCCAATCAAATGAGATACCTTGTGGTAATTGGAGATATTGCAATTTATTATTAAAAAGATAGGCAAGATCTAGAGTCGAAGATTTGCCCAATAGTTCATGTTCTAATTCAAAATTGAAATATTTAATACCATCTTTATACGTGATAAGATTATCTTGCCATTGTCCTGTTTCAAATCGAGGTAAGCCTACTGTATTATCCTCTGAGAAAATATCATCATTTCTAAATACTGGTATAATCCTAATGGTTTCTAACGTATTAAAACTTATCGGTAAATCAACCTTGAGGGTGAAATCGCTCATTACTATATCCTCTAAAGAGATTTCTTTTGTAAATCCGGACATCACTCCTGAGGAATCAAATAACTCAATTCTAATACTTTCAATACTATCATAATTTTGGATATTAGAATCAATATATAATGAACTATATGTTCCCGCTCGAATATCATCATAAAGTGACTCTTGCATCTTAAACTGATCTATATCAAATACTAAAGCATTATTATTTTGTAAATCTTCTACAAATGCCATAATCTGAGAGGCAAAGCATGTCAAATTCGTATAAGTACTAGTACCCTCATCTAAATAGTAATATGCGTTGGTATTAGGGAATGTTGTTATCGAATTGGTTCCATTCACACTGAAATAAGGAACAACTAGGGAACTTCCGATTCCTAAATTGGGATCATAGGAAAATTCATAAGAATTAAACTCAATATCTTTAAGGGTTGGAACAAAGGATATCCAAAAATCCGTGATCATATTAGGAGTGGTTATTGGATTATTACCCTCGATGAGGGTGATTTTGTGATCAATTGTATCAATTGTATAATTAGATCGATCCAAAATACAGAATTTCCCATTGAGGTCATAATAATATACTGTAATTGCAGCATCTCCATTTCCTGTGTACTCTGAAACATATTGGTCAAGACCATGTTGCATATAATAAAAGTCCTTTTGTCCCGAAGCATAATCTATGGTAAATTTCTCCTCATAATAATCTCTCTGGTTCATACGATAACTTAAGAAAAGATTGTACGTGTCATTAATAGAAAGACTATATTGGAAGGGACTTATAATAGAACTCCCAGATATCTTCCTCCATTCCTCTCTATATGAGCTGTCTGAAATTGTGTTTAACACATTATCTAAAGTAGTATCAAATACATTCGTCCATGGATATGTGATATGAAGGAAATGCTTCTTCTCTAAAAGACCTGGTTGAAGTTTGAATTTATATTGAACTGTGATCTTTGTCCTATTAGTTATGTAACCATCCTCTCCATAGGCTTTATCGGTGAAATAGATGTAATTATCTTGGATTTTTGATACATATTTTCCAAATTCAGATGTCTGATATGAATAAATAGGATCTTCTTTTGGAATGGAAAGTTTAATGTGGTAGGTAGTATGTTCTGTACCAATATAATCATAGTTGAATGGAGTATGTGATAACGCATACTTTAATTGGTCAGAAATAAAGTGAACTTCAATTAGCGCATAAGAATCTTCAAATAATATATAATCTTCATATTCTGGAAATTCTTGTACCCGCTCTTGACACTTGCTAAAGTTAATCCAATAATAAAAGCTTATGTTAACATCTTGATAAATATAATCATAAAGCACGGGAACTTCGGGAATCTCGAAGGTCTCAACCGTAGCTACATCGCTACCATCCCATATCTGTAGCCATATCCTCTTAAATATTTGAGTATCATTAAATTGCTCATCAGGGACGATATTAAGTATGGAGAAACTTTCATTGACATCGCCATAATACACTACTGAAATATTAGTTTTAATTAAAGGTTGGAAGGTAAATTCATCATTACCATCATTAACATAATCAGTCCTTTCATTAGCTAATTCCCAGTCCAGAGTTGATAAATCCACAGTAAAGGAATTATCAACAGAAAAGTCTGGGTGGTAAGTAAATGTATCTATATTTTCAATATAATAATTCCATTCAAGTACAGAGACAAAAGGATCAATAGGATCTTCTATAATATTATAATCAAATCCTTCTGTGAAGGTGTAATAGCCCCAGAAATCAACCATAATTTTATTATTTTCAGCGTAGTTTTGAACAACAATTAAATCTTCATAAAATAATATATATTTACTTCCATTTGATGCAAATTTAGGCTCAAAATGGGTACTAGAATTTAAAATATCATCAATTGTCCTAGTATCAAAATCTTGGCTGGTTCCATCAGTAAGTACATTGCAATACTCTGTCCTATAATCTCCGATTGGGTATCCTTGAATGCTTAAATCGTATGAATAAGGCTTACCAATCGTTCGGATATGGGATAAACTGACTTGATCGGGAAGTTGTACTCCGAAATTAACACCTTCAAGGTCCTGAGTATCAAATATGGTTCCAAGCTCATCTATATCTAAAATATCGTCATTATTGGTTAAATCAAAGAGTTGATGGTATAGCACTGAGTCCCTCACATCTATTTCAGATGTGGTTAAGAACTGATCGGTTAAATTAAAGGTGGATTGCCACGAGTTTGGAATGCCCGTACTAACACTTGATTCATAATCATCAACTTCACCGGTTTCATATGTCATATCAATTCTTTTCTCAACTTCATATTCTCCACGCGTATCGGTCCCCGTACCGTAATATAGATTTACATAAAAGTCTTCATATACGGTCTCATCTAAATCATAAGTATCTATAAAGAGACCAAGATTCTTTATCATATATAGATTTTCAGAGTTTACTGGAATTGTTTCTTGAGTACCTAAATAATTAAATGCATAATTTGCTTCATTATCAACATCTAAAGAGACTAATCCCGAATAAAGATGATCTTCTAACCCAATAGTTATTTTAGACCCATCAACCAAGTCAAATGGAGATTCTCCATATATACTATCGACAAATGGTTCACTAAATATCTGGAAATAGTGTGGGCTGTTCACGACCGATTTTGCATCGAGATTACCATAAGTATCATGTGGTCGGCGGTCATAGGCTTTTACAAGATGTTCATCGCATAAGTAATCAAATTCTTCTAAGATTAAATAAGAAATGAAATTGGGATTATCTCCGACTTGAGATATTGCTATATAAATATCGAGATTACTGGTACCAAATGAGTCATAAATTGATAGCAAATCTTTATTATGGTATATCGAATATGAGCCGTCTGGATTCAGATGAGGTGATAATTCAGAGTAGTTCATTGGGAGCTCAATACCTTCAGTGTAATAAGAGCCATACCCTTGACCTGCTACATAATAAATCTGGATTTTAAGCGTGTTTACATCATTATGATAATAAGTCCTAATTTGGTCCATAATTACAGGATCTAGTTTGAATGTGAAATTTACTTCAGGGGCATAAAGCAATGGTATATTATAGAGTTCTAAGACAGTTTCTTGTGTAGAATTATCTAACCCTATATAGAGAGTGGGTTTGGTAAGTTCACTTGATTCTTTAATAATACCTGTACCATTAATAATTGGGCTAACGGCGGGGGCTTGAGACATCAGACGTATTGAATCGGAATAGGATTTGTCTGGTTTCTGAAATCCATACCCTAATTGGTATTGACTTCGAACACCATAAATAATATTATACTCTCCTGTAGGTGCGGGATCAAAGGTTAATTGTGGATATCCTCCGGCATCTACCCCAGTACTAAATGCTGGTAAGGTATCATCATTGTAAATAATAAATAATTTATCATCCCATTGTGTAGTTCCTTGAACCGTGTAATCAAGGGTAATTGTCTGGGTACCAACCCCGGCACCTGTAAAGGTTTTATTATACCTTACAAACATAAATTTCCTACTATTTTCGCTTTCTGGAAGGAATCCGGAAGGTAGGTTAAACTCAATCCAACTAATATTATGATTATTCCCTTGATTAGGACCGAGAATAATTTGAGTAAAATGATTAATGTCTCCGAAATCAAAATCAAACTGATAAATAACCGAAAATGTTGTATAGTCTTGAATTAATGGTTCTGGAACAAAATCATCAAATTGTATAGTAGATTGCTCTTGTAAACTATATTGAGAACCGGAATAGGGAATAATCCAATCTGTTACTACTTCACCAGTTCCATTGCGTACTTCTAGTGGAGTTATTCCATTAAGCATAAAGAGGTCTAAAAGTTCGCTTTCACTATCAATTGAATATTCAGAAATCTCAGGATCGTAGTAAAATTCAACTTGTACTCCATATTTCACGCCATTTTCGGTTCCTCCTAGAGAAACGGTACTTGGAGTCGT
>JAHPYZ010000124.1 GCA_019058425.1 Promethearchaeota archaeon | reverse complement strand
AAGATGTAGATGTTGTTACAACAGCAACTAAAGGACTTATGAGTGGAATTATGGGTATATTCTCCTTTCGCCTCACGCCACCTAAAACATTGCGAAAGTTTACCGAAGTTGACATAAATGGGATACCAGGCTTTCCTGGACCATGCCCAAATGAATATTTAGGTATTGTAGATCTAATTATTTATGGCACTACTCAAAGTAAAACGATTGATAATTATTGTGGCGGTTCTCTTTTTAGAGATATCGTTGAAGGAAAATCAGTAACAATTGTAGGTATTAGTGCTGAGGGTGAGACTATTGAAAAACAAATGAAACTAGAAGACATGCAATTTGCAAAATTAGTAGGGACTAGACAAGCGATTAAAAATTATAATGCAATGATTAATTGTGAATCCCATCAAGTTGATACTATTTTTTCATGTCTACCTTTTTCACCTAATAAGACAGAAATAACATTTTCGGGATGCGGAGCACTGAATCCTTTTCAAAATGATCAAGAGTTTGAATCATTTGGAGTTGGATCGCCTGTTCTTGTAAATGGAAATATTGGTTATCTAATGGGTCCTGGAACCCGTAATTATATAGAAAAACCAAATATGATGACTATAGCACCATTAGAAGGAATGAAACCTGAATTTATGGGAGCCTTCAAAACATCTTATGGATTAGAACCTATTTGTAGTTTAGCTCTTCCAATCCCCATTCTAAATGAAAAAATATTTGATAACATTGTAAAATCTGATAACCTTGTTAAATTAACGATTTTAAGTCTTGTTGGACGCGAAAAAGTAGGAGAAATGACATACGGTGATGTATGGGATAATAATTTTGTTATGAAGTTTGATCCTAAAGCATGTAAAAATTGTGAAGAATGTAAAGCCATTGATAAATGTCCTACTAATGCATTCATTATAAAAGATGGTATGATCTCTGCTATAGATCGATCTCGCTGTTTCAATTGTGGTAATTGCACTCATTTATGTCCAGAAGCATTTAAATTAGATCTTAAAAAAGTTAATTACGAGGGTAATGAGATCCCAATTGTTTTAAGACAATCGGACAGACATGGAGCAATAAGATTAGCAGATCAGTTAAAATCAATGATTTTAAAAGGGGAATTTCCTCTAAAAAAGCCTATTAGTAAATTACAGTTTGCAGAAATCGTAAAATAAAGTGTGTTATGTGTTTTATGGAAGATTTAAAAATTACAAATTTTGATCAAATTGGAATCCTTGTTAAAGATATTGAGAGCGCAGCTGAATTATATAGAGCTCTGCTAAATTTTAAGGGAAAAATTACCATTATTGAACAAACCAGTAATGTTATTTATAGGGGAAATGATGTAGAATTTAATATGAAGAAGATAATGCAGAATTTTGGAGGGAAACAGTTGGAAATTATTGAATTACTAGAATCTACGGGGGATCATCTATATTCAGAATTTCTTAAAGAAGGAAAAGTAGGGCTTCACCACTTAGGTGTATATACTAAAGATGCTGAGACCCTCATTAAGCATTTTAAGAATACATTTAAAATAGATGTCATTCAGTCGGGAAAAGTTGGAAGAGTTAAGTTTTACTATTTAGATACAAAAGAAGTTTTCGGTTATTATCTCGAATTAATTGCTCTCTAATTCATAAATATCTGTTGAATTTCCTTTTATAATAAACTTTATTTTTTATTTATAATAGGTCTAGATATGTCAAATCAAGATTTAGATGGTGGCGATTTAGTAGTTAAATGTCTTTTAAAAGAAGGTATTACTAAGATCTTTGGTATTGTCGGTGGAGAATTATTAAGAATTTTTGATGCTATTGAACGGTGGGGAAGAGAAGAAGGGTTAGATACAGTAATGGTAAGGCATGAACAAGCGGGAGGTCATATGGCAGATGCTTGGGCGAGAGCTACGGGAGAGATTGGGGTTTGTCTTGGTACGGTGGGTCCAGGTGTAACTCATCTTGTTCCGGCTGTAGCAGCAGCCAACTCTGATTCAATACCTATGCTTATAATTGGTGCCCAAATAGGGAGAATGTTCGAAGATACTGGCATATTACAAGGAGGAATTGATCAAATCGCATTAATGAAACCAATAACTAAAGCTCAAATACAAGTTGAAGAACCAGAAGAAATTCCATACGCAATTCAAAAAGCTATAAAAACAGCTTTGTCTGGAAGAAGGGGACCCGTATATTTAGAATTCAGGGAAACAGCATTAGTGAGAAAAGCAACAGAAACAGATATTAATAAAATTCTAGATCCAAAGAAGTATAGAGCGTTAAATAGACCTAATGGTTCTTTAGCAGATATTGAAAAAACAATTGAAATATTAAAAAACGCTAAGAAACCTCTTATGGTAGCTGGCGGTGGAGTAATTGCTTCAGAAGCTTCAGAAGAAATAAAAACTTTATCAGAGACATATATGATACCAATAAGCACTACTATTAATGGTATTGGCTCAATTGGAAGAGATAAAAAGAATTTTTTAGATTCTTATTTAATAAATAATGCTTATAGGACAGCTGCTACAGAAGCGGATGTAGTTTTATCATTTGGTTGTAAATGGGATTATTCAATATTTTACGGGGCATCCCCAATGTGGAATCAAAATCAAAAAATTATCCAAATTGATATTGATCCAAATGAGATTGGAAAAAATAGACCAATTGAAGTAGGGATAATCGGAGATTGTAAAGCTGTAATTAACCAATTATTAAATGAAATGGAAAAATCCCTGCCAAAAGAAAAAATAACCGAATGGTCTGAATGGAATACATATTTACAAGAACTTTGTAAGAATCAATTGGATATTAATTTAAAAATTCTAGAATATAAGAAATTACCAATGAAACCTGAACGACTTGTTTATGAAGTTTTCGATTATATCCCTGAGGATGCCCAAATTGTCCTTGATGGTGGTGATATAGTTGTATTCTCATACAAGTATATAAATTTAAAACCGCGTCCTCCAAGATCGACATTTTTCCCGATTACTATGGGACATTTAGGTGTTGGAATTCCATATGCCATTGGAGTTAAAATAGCAAAACCGGATAAACTCGTTGTTTGCCTAAATGGTGACGGAAGTTTTTTATTTAACGTGGGAGAATTAGAGACCGCAGTAAGATTAAATCTGCCATTAATTGTTGTTATTGCTAATAATTGTGCGTGGGGAATGATAAAAAGCAATCAGAAAAATTTCCTTAAAAAACGATATTGCGATGTTGATTTACCTTCGATTGACTACTCCGAAATTGCTAGGGGATTTGGATGTTATAGTGAAAAAGTAGAAAATCCAGAAGATATAAAACCTGCCTTACAAAGAGCTATTGATTCTAAAAAACCAGCAGTAATTGATGTAAGCATTGCGTTTGAAACACCCCCTCCAATGAAATTATTGGCTCAGTATAAGAAAAATAAAGGTTTATTTGGGAAATAAAATCTAATTAAAAGTGAAGAAAAATGTCAGAAGAAAAATTTTTAGAAGGAAAAGTTGCCCTAATAACAGGTGCCGGTGGAGGCGGATTTGGGAGAGAAATGGCAAAAGCTTTTGCGAGTAAAGGAGCAAATCTTGTAATAAATGATATTAATGAAGAGGGTTTAGAAAAAACACGTGAAATCATTCTTAAAGATTTTAATGTTGAAGTTCTAATAGCAAAGGCAGATATTTCGGATTCTGGACAAGTAAAAGAAATGGCTGAGAATGTACTCGAGAAATTCGACAACCTATTTTTGTTAGTTAATAATGCAGGAATTGATGGAGGTTTATATCCCACCTTAAAACAAAAAGAAGCGATGTATGATAAGATTATGGCGATTAATTTAAAAGGTGCTTGGAACGTTACAAAAAGCCTTTTTAAACAGATGAGGAGGCAGAAACATTTTACACCAGTTGCAGGAAAAATAATAAATATTGTTTCCTGTGCAGGGACAGCAAATGGTGCTAATCCTATGGTTGGGATTTATAGTGTAAGCAAAGCAGGTTTATTAGCATTTACTAGATTATGGGCTCTTGAACTAGGTAAAAACAATATTACTGTTAATGCGATTTCTCCAGGAGTGTTTTTAACACCCATCTATAACAATGATCCGAATCTTATCAAAGATTTCTTGAAAACTAGAGGTGTAAAAATCCCTATTGATAAAATTGGTGAAAGTAAAATGGTAGCAGATGCGGCATTATTTTTAGCTTCACCAGGAGCAGATTATATCACAGGTCAAAATATAATCATTGACGGCGGTATGTGCATTTCGGTGAATAAATTTTAGTAAAAACTTAAAATGTATAGTTAATAGTATTCAGATTGTCCTTATGAATCTGAATCTATTGGTTTTTTAAATTTTTATAATATTCCTTGAAGTATTGCATTAATTGAACAACATTTTCTCCTTCGGGAGTTAAAAAATATAAGGTAGGGCTCCATCTATTTCCCGGAACCATTTTAACATACTTTTCCAAAAATTTTCTTCCCTCAAATCCTCTTTTACATTCCTTCACTCCTAATTGCTCCGCTAATTCTTTACGAGAAACTCCACCCGTCTTCTTTCTTGAAATCTTATAAAGTACAAATAAATAATTCATGACTACCTCATATTGTTCTTTCTCTGACCTTAGAGGATCCTTAACTAATCCATTATTTTGAACGAGATTTTGTCTAAATTTCCTTATCACTTTTTTCTTTTCATCTAAAACTACTTTGATTGTGGTTTGATCGTCGTAAATCTCCTTGATATTAGCCGTTTCTCTATGAATAACAAAGTGACAATTACTACAGATATAACCTCCCTTATGATATTTCTTCTCCATCTCTCTGACAATCTCAGAACATGAGCACGTGTTATATAACATCGGAATTTTGACGTTCTTTCGCACTTCTCTCTCCCTTGGGGTTAGCTCGTTCATCTCATATAAATGATTATAATCAAAAACAGGTAAATGGTTCTTTGTATTAAATTCCCCACAAATAAGACAAGTTCCATCATAAAGGCAATCAATAATATATTTCTTTTTTATAGCATTAATAAACCGTAGTTTAATTGCGATATTTTCCCGTTTGGTTTTCGTTTTAGTTTTATAAAAATTCCCTAAGCAGATTAAGACTAGAATATGAATGATATCGGCAGGGAGTACAAAAATATCTTGATAGGGAAATTCCTTAGGGCTTTTTTCCCAAAATATTAATTTTCTAAAATATGTAAAATATTCAGCATAATGAATCATTCTATGGTGGTTTGCACATTTTAGCACATCTGATTCACTTTCTATTTCGCGGATAATATCCTCTAAAAAATATGGATTGCCTCGATTTTGCGCAAACATGCTAAATAGTGCATTACTATCGTACCGATTATAATTTCCCTCAGAAAATCCATTTGAATGATGAAAATCCTTTGATCTTTTTCTCGGAGTAGACAAATTGATTATGAAATCTTCTCTTAAACAATCTGGACATTTTACATTTCCATCCCTTTTGTCTAAATATTTACTTTTATAAATATTTTTCATTATATGAAGTTTTATTCTACTTCCCACTATGTCCTTACGTTTATGATCAATTCTAGTCTGTTTAGAAGTACCCGATTTATTAGTTTTATTTAGATTTGGGAATAAACCAGAATATTTAGAATCTTTTAAATAATGATAAATATCTCGAATTACTTTAAAAAAAGTCTCGCTATGTTGTAGTAATAAATTGATATCATTATTCATTAAAAACCTACCAAAATGAGTAGCAGATAAATCAGCACCAATGATCTTATGAGACTTAATTGATATAATGAGTAATTTATAATCTTTACTAGGTCAGAGAAATATTTCTTAAATACGTCAGGATAATTCTTTATCATATCCTGATATATTTGAATATTACGCTCACTTAATCTTCGTTTTATGGTTTATCTTTAAATTTCTTGAAAGAATGATTTATTTGTTTATATCTATCAATCCCGTTTTGTACTTGTTAGGAATTATAAAAAAATCGGATTCAACACTCTCATAGAAAATTATAACAATATTTCTAATTATCAACTCAATCTTCTTTACTGTTTCATCATTGAGAGGATCATTTCATTTCAATCTTACAATATAAGAAATGATTTTAACTATTTTTATTATATTACAAAAAATTAGAAAAAAAAAAGATTAATAATTATGTTTTAGCTTTAATCAAATTTCATTGCTATTAGTTGATCAATATACAAATACTGGCCCATACAAAGAACCATTTCAACTAAAACTTCATCAATGTACCTTGAATTATCAAGATTAAATTCATAATACCCATCGGGTAACCTTCCTCCTCCTAACGTTTTAGGATTTCCAGTAGTATAAAATACCCTTATATTTACAACCCACAAGTATGGCCATGTTGCAGAGTCAGTAAAATCGAAAATAATATATTCACATTTTTCATTTGGAAAATCAAATACTACATCTAACATAACACTATTTTGTTGAAAGTTCATCGTTACTCCATTGTTTGTAGAAACATCATCAAGATTTCCTCCTGTATGCCATCCATATTCTACATTAAACGAAGTTGGACATACTTCAGGCTCTGGAGGTACATATGCTAATGCAATTGTCGTGAAGCAGGAGAAGATGCATAATGTAACAATCCCAATTATTATTTTTGTTCTTTTTGATCTCATTTTTTATTTTCTACTCCCTTTTATAATAAATTTAATTTCAGATTGAATTAAGATAGAATATATTTAAATTAGAGTATGCAAACTCTATTAGGGAAAATATTCAACTCAAGATATATATTATATAATTAAGAAAATTTTATTGTTCTATTTTAAAAAATCAGTAAAATGTTTTACAGAATTTATAATTAAATCAGAAATATTAAATACTAAGATTTGTGCTTTTATATAATAATAAATCGAATGTATTCATAGTTGAAATGACATCTAAAAAATATTTATCAAATAAGAAGAATGTAAAAATGTCATTTTAGACATCTGATGCTTTAAAAGATTGGATCAAGAGATATGTAAGTATAAAGAATGAAGAAAATCCAAATGATGGACGATATAATAGTATTTCATCTTTTATTCATTGTTCATTAGAAGAGTTAATGAAACTATATGAAAAGGGAAAAGATCTAAATGATTTTGATAAAGTTGTTGATGAAGAAATAGAAAATTTTTATGAACAAATAACAATTAAAGCAGCAATCCCTCAATATGAAGCGTCTGTTGAAATGAGTAAATGCATAAATCTTGAAGATCAGGTTATTCACTTATGTAGATTATTTAGGAATTTTATTTTTAGTCAAATAGATATGAATGACAGTCTAGAAAATAATCTAGCCAAAATAAATGATAGATTCAATATCTTTCTAAAGAAAAATAAGATATCTAAACACTTTTTAATGTCTATAGATGGAAAAAAGCTCATTTTTGAATTTGAGGGAAAATCGAAAAACCTACATTTTGACATTTCAAAAAGTTTTGCAGCACTTATTGGATGTATTGGAAGTAGAATTATTGAAACCACTTATTTTCCTTATTATAGTAGATTTGATTGTGTAGTGGGTCCAATAATAAATCAAAAAATCCCAAAAATCAAAGAATAAATTGCTTTAAGTAAAGCAAATGTAGAAAAATTTCTTAAATATGAATATCTCCTTAATGATAAAAAGGAACATTTATAGTTAAATACTTCTTTCTCAAAAAGCGCATTGATATCATTCAAGAGTATTAAGTCAGGGATTAACTTTATAAATTCTAAATTAGATATGTTGAAGAAAGCAGTAAAATTAAGAGATAGCCCTAAATAAAGCTTAAAAAATTTTGAAAAATTTATTTGGATAAATATTGATAACGAGGAAGAT
>JAHPYZ010000054.1 GCA_019058425.1 Promethearchaeota archaeon | reverse complement strand
CCTATAATGGACGTATTTGGGTAGAGGATAGAGTTAAAAGTGATCATACACAGGGGAGTAATTTCGTATTATTATTCCCTGAGAAATGAACTACCTTTTTTGAAGTTTTATTTGTATGTTCTGCTTTCTCTTTATCAACTCTTCAAAATCACATACAAAAAAACCTAGCTACAATAAATTTATAAATTGAAGTAGAAAAAGATACACTAAAGATAACTGAATTCGAAATAAAAATCGAAAAATTAGTGAAAAATAGAATTAAAAAATTTACAAAGGAAAGACTTTCTCGGCTTCCTTCTCGTCAAACTCTAATTCCCTCGATTTATAGGGATTTCTTCAGTAGCAACTGAAGTTTCAAAAAAGAATATTCACACTGAGGAAAGAATTAAATATTTATACTAAAGAATCCAAATGATGAAATCTGTTATTTCTTCTTATTAAAATCACTCAATTTCAAATTATTTATTAAATTAAAAGTAAAATAAAAAACAAGTTCATAAACTAATTGTATAGTCAGAATAAAATTTTTAATGAATAACAAGTATTTAGAGAGATAATAAATATCCATTGAAGAAATATCCAAAAGAGCTATACTAATAGAAAGTATTATAAAAACATTTAATATAACTGAAACCATTGATAAAGTTTTATTATTTTCATTTTTGAGATTTATCTTTAATAATTTAATCAATTTAATGATACTCAATGAATTTAGAGTTCCAAATATTAAAAATATTTTAAAAGTTAAATTTACAGAAAATTGACTTGATTGAAAATAAAAAAATAACACAAAAATACTAAACATTACATAGATTGTACTCTGACTAATTTCTAAAGCTTTCACAGTAAGATTTTTACTTGTTCTCTTATCCTTAATCGTTAAACGGCTTTTATAGCTAGGAATTATATCCTGCATGGATAAAAAGATAAATAGTAGAAAAATAAAAAATAGAAATACAATTAAAGTTATGAAAAAATTATAAAAATATATAACTGAATCTATGAAACTAGTATAAGAAAACCATTGCTCAATCTCTTCATTTGCAGTAAAAAAAACTAATTCATTAATCTTTAAATATATAGCAATAAAAATAGAATAAAATATGATAATTTTAGAAATAAAAGTAAACCAAATCCAGAGTTCTTCAGATATATAGATTTTTGGTTTACTTCTTTTTTTTTCTGAGATCATCGATTTTATTATTCCAAGATTTTTTAAAACTTGTTCTATTCCCTGTTCAGTTATTTCTTTTTCATGACTCTTTTCTAAAGCAATCTCTTGAACTCTGTCACTTATATCAATTAAAAAATTCTCCTTTTCTTCAATTGTAAGCCAACGTGGCAGCTTTTTTCTAATTTTTTCAATAAAAATATTATTCTTTAAATTCTTAACTTTTTCTTCATGAAATCTCCGAGATTTTGTTTTAATCTCCTTATTTAATTTTTTTGGAAATTCTAAATTTTCGTTAATTTTAATGACTTTAGAAGAGATATAACTCTGTTTTTTTAAATACCGCTTTTCAAGGCTTAAATTAATCAAGTATTTCTCAAATTTCTCTTTAAAAGTGATAACCTTATAGATATTGTAGTATAAAAAACCAAAAAACACAAAATATGGTAAAATATAAAGCAATTCTATGGGATAAAAAATATAAGAAGGGTTATTTATGATTATATGAATTTGATCAAAAATTGAGTAACTATATGGATCAAAAATCATAGGGAACAAGAAATATAAAAATAAAATAACTGTTTTTAAAATCAATAAAAATTGCTGTTCTCTCACAAGTTTTGAATTAATGATATATCTAGATACATCAATTACTATAAGAATAACAAAAACAATCAAACCTCCTAAAGTATATGGTTGATTAAAGTTATTTGGGTCTAATAAATATCCTATCAGTAAAGCTGTAAAATTAATTAACCACAAAAAGGCCCACAAAATCAATCGTTTTCTTTTTATAGGATTTTTTATCTTTCTTTGAGAGCCTAGTTCATCCTTTTCTTTTTTATTACGAAAATATATTCTTCGGAGATCTCCAGGTAAATATCCTTTTGATGATAAATAAAAGAATATAAAATTAACTAATAGAAGCATGTAAATAAATATAAAAATGATTATTCTAAAAAGAGGAAAATACCCTGATAAAATAAATATGGATAATAGGAAGAAACCAAATAAAATTTTTGACCATCTTAAATAAATTGGAAAGAATCCTTCACTTATATAAAGAAAAGGAGTACTTCTTATAGAAAAACCTTTAGCGATGTCAATTGGTGAGCCCATTTCTGATAAAGCAAATTCAACATCTTCTGTTCTTGGATCTCGATTCCCAATGTTTTCAATTACTTTTTCCCATATGTGATCCTCAATTTCTTCTAATATGCAATTAGTTTCATCTTTTCTTATTCTAATTGAAAATGGTAAATTTTTCTTTATTTCACATAGATATTTATTAATAATTCCAATATCTTCAATATTTCTTTCAATTTCCATTTTTTCTATCCTCCTCAACTCCTAAATTTTCAGCACTTAAACCACATACATTACAAAATTTAATATCACTCTCTCTAAGACTAATTCTGTTAGTACAATTTGGACAAATAATATAATCATCTTTTTTATGAATTATTTCTATATTTATGAGTTTTGTAATAGATTCAATTAGTTTAATGAAAAAGCCTGTTAAATGATTATAAATATTTTTTCCTTGTTCGGTGATAAAATAATAATTTCTAAGCCTCCCATCAAATTCCTTTTTCTTTATTTTAAGCAATCCATCGTTATTTAATCGTCTTAAAATGGGATATAATGTGCCCTCTTCAATAATTAGCATATTAGATGTATTTTTCTTGATTTTTCGAGCTAATTTATAACCATAAATGCCATCTTCACCCATTTCTTCAATAAATGAGAGAATGATTAACTTAGAAATTCCCCTCACAATCTCAGATTCAAAATTTATGACATAATTTTTATAATTCTGAGATTCTATCAATACTTTTGATTGAAAAGCTTTAAGATTTTTTATCAAAAAACTCACGATGTATTTATCATTATGGTATATAGTGAATAATGAATACTATACAATAACAAATATTGTACATTATATAGTATTATAATTTTATATATAAATCTAATGGAATTATCATAATCTCTCTCATTTCCTTAAGAACAGCACTTCTATTGGATTTAAAAATTTATATAAAAAATTATATACTCTTTTGTATTTTTTAGATTAATAAAATTAAGCGAATACCAAAATCATGAATTTCAAGAAAACCTACTTAGTTCATATACTAATAATTAACTCATTCATATCTTTTACCTTAATCTCACCTATTATAGGAGGATCACAATTAGCTACTCCTGAATTAAAATGGGAGATCGAGGAAGGTAGAGTTTACACATGGGTAGTAAAAGCAAGTAACTTGGATTTGGGATATCTTCCTGTCGGTTCTAAATATGATGTTAATGTAACATCAATTAATCTTAGCTTGGGTTTTAATTACACCGAAGTTTATGCTACAATTACAGAATATAATAGTCAAACTCATTCTACCATTACATTATTAGAAAATGGGATGTTTATTTATTTCAACTACCAATATGTGAATGTATCGTTATATACAAATTTTTATAAACATGGTTTTTTCGCCCCTACTAATTATTCTTCTGAGTTTGCTAATAAATTATATGAATATTTGTGGAGCTTTTATAGATTTGATGGAGGGGGATATCGAGTGGGGATAAGTGAGGTACGTTCCCTTTATGGATTCAATGATACATCAGATTTAACATATCGATGGAACTTTCAAAATTCTATTAATTATGAACATATCATTGCTTACCAAGATAATTATAATCGAAGAATTTATGAGTATCATGTTCTATTAGAGGAATATGACATCTCAGGAATTTCCTATGGAAATTTCTTCTTAATTATTTCAGCATTCATAATTGTTTCATTGATATATATCTATAGAAAAAATGAAAGAAAAATGTCATGTTCCAGAACACATAAATAAGGATTGTATAGTAATTATACTCCTCACCATGATTGGTGGTGTTTATGATTATAGAAGGGTGCATAAAGAACAGGATTAACTAACTTTCTTCTAAAATAATAAGTACTAAAATGAAAATCTTACAATAAGCTAGAAATTAAATTTTGAATATTTATAATGGAAAGACTTTCTCGGCTTCCTTCTCGTCAAACTCGATCTATTAATTAAGAATTTAGGTAGCATTTCTTAGATATTTCTGACTTATTCAACCAATTTTGAATCACTCACTCATGTATTATGTGAGTTAATTATTAGTTCTGATTAAATAACATGAGTGTTCGTTAATAATCTTCAATTTCTCTTTAAAAATTTCTTTTACTATAGCCCTCTCCATTTCATGTTCAGTTTCCGTTATATTAAATCTAAAAGATAATGTTTCCTCATTCTCAATAGTTATCCAATTGAATTTTTCAAATAATTTTAAAATATATTTAGGGAGATCTCTAAGATTTATTGATACTTTTAATAGTTCTAATTTAGCCTTTATAAAGCTAATCCCTGACTCAAAATTTTTAAAGGAGATCAATGCATATTCTGATAAAGAAGTATTTAACCATAGATGTTCCTTCTTATCATTGAGAATATATTCATATTTAAGAAATCTTTCTACATTGTCTTTACTTAAAGCAATTTGTTCTTTGATTTTTGGGATTTTTTGATTTATTATTGGATCCACTACACAATCAAATCTTGTATAGTTAGGTAAATAAGAGGTTTTAAGAATTCTACCCCCTATGCATCCGATAAGTGCAGCATAACTTTTAGATAGTTCAAAATGAAGGTTTTTCTCTTTCCCCTCAAATTCAAAAATGAAGTTTGTTCCATCAATAGACATTAAAAAGTGTTTAGATATCTTATTTTTCTTTAGAAAGATATTGAATCTATCAATTATTTTGGCTAGACTATCTTCTAAATTATCGTTCATATCTATTTGACTAAAAATAAAATTCCTTAAAAACCTACATAAGTGAATAACCTGATTTTGAAGAGGCAAATATTTATTCATCTCAACAGAGGCTTCAAATTGAGGAATTGCTGCTTTAAATGTTATCTTTTCGTAAAAATCCTCTATCTTTTTATCAACAAGTTTATCAAAATCATTTAGATCTTTTCCCTTTTCATATAGTTTCATTAATTCTTCTAATGAGCAATGAATAAAAGATGAAATACTATTATATCGTCCATCATTTGGATTTTCTTTTTTCTTTGTAGCTACATATCTTTTGATCCAATCTTTTAAAGCATCTGATGTTGAAAAAGACAATTTTACATTCTTTTTATTAGACAGATAATTTTTTGATACCACTATATTCACATTGATATGATATAAAAAGGGAATACATTCAAATTATAAGGAAATAAAATCACAAATCCTAATATTAAATTTTTCTCAATTTTTTATATATTTCATTAAACATGTTTCTGAATTTTCAAAATTAAATAATAATTTTCATTAATTACTTGAAAGATCCCTCATATTGAATCATCGCTTCACCGAAGACTGAATACCATCGTTTAAATAACTTCCTTCTTAATTTATTCCTACTAAATCTAATCAAAAATCAGATGGTGTAGTTATATTTAATATATAAGATTAAATAAAATTCAATCTCAATCCGAAAATGAGAGTGTATTATGAAAAAATCTAATTATATGGGTTTATTCTTCATCTCAATTTGTTGTATATGCCTTATTCCCTCAATTGTCTATGCTGGAGGTCAGGAACCCCCCGTAGATCATGAAATTGAACCGACATCGTTTGATGTACCTACTGGTTGGCACACATCTGGAACTTTGAGTGATGTTTATACAAAAAACGGAGTCAAAATGGGATTTCAGCAATATTTCTGGTGGTTGACTATAAATTTTAATTTTCCAAGTGGAAAATATGATACTTTCTTATTTGCTTTTAGTGATACAACTCCTTTTGCTTGTGTACATGTGGATATATATTACACAACTGGACCTCCTGTAACAATTATGGCATATCGAAGTGATGGATATTATTCAGCATCTCTTGATAATTCAAAAATTATGTATAAAGCAAAAGTCTACATGAATATAGCTTTTGGTCAGTGGCTCCACATCGATTATTTAATTGCATATAAAAATTAAATTTAATAATAAATTCCTTTTTTTTTCTTTTTATTTTGATTCTTGAAATTCTACTAGTATTAAAGCATCATCATCTCATCTCCATAACAAGTCCAGGAAATTTTAAAAAAGTGGATCCTACCAGTAAAACCTAATAGCCGGGTCAGAAATAGTTAGAGGAAGGAGGAGAAATCAGAGTGTAAGAATTTTCACTATCTAAAAGAAAATAATCTAGGACGTCTGGTATAAGCTATAGTTTAAGTTTTCATCTTGAAAATAACTAAAAATGAATGAATAAAAAAAGTCAATAAAACTATAAAGGAAAGACTTTCTCGGCTTCCTTCTCGTCAAATTCGAGTTCCCGCAGTCGTATTCGGATTTCGGGAGGTGTAAAAGAAGATTTTAACATTTCTAACACATTTTTAATTAATTTAAATTGAACAATATAAATCTTTGAATAAAAGAGAGAATAATATTGTTAACGAGTTCTGGTGGAACAAAAAGAAAATCCATTAATATATCTTCGTCAAAAAACAACAATAATACTCGTCTTTCATTACTAGAAACACAATTGAAAATACGATATTGAGATGAATCTAATTTTCTATTTACGGATTCAATGTTTAATTTTAAAATGATTTCCTGATCTTGTTTGCATAATAATCCGAAAATTTCGAACATCTTATTATCTTCCATCTCAATGAAATAGTGACTAACCGAGTATTTAAACCTTAAATTCTATGGGATTAATGTATAATATAGAAAAAAGGGGAGAACTCTGATTAGTGTATATAATTCTGGATAGCTAAACTGCTTTTTATTTTTTTCTATTATCCTTAAACTTTCAGATTCTTTCTCCGTTCTTATATCATTTCTTGAAGAATTTTATATAACTTTTCTTACTTTAAAATGATTCAAACAATTAATCACCAGTATTCGAATAGATAATAGTTTTGATGAATTCAGAAAATGAATCAGAACGATTGAAATTGATTTATTGAAGAATAAAAATTTTTGGTTTTTATTGATAATTTAATGTGAATTTTAGCGCCTCTCAATGATAACTCTAATTTTAATAGGAATTGTGAAATTCAACTATGTTGTTCCATATCCAGAAAAAGGATCAATTTTTCATAATTTAACTTCAGTGTCTTTAATATACTTTGACACAATAAACACCAGATTTGAACATAGTTTAGGAGTATTCATCTTCATATGATATAGGGCATAAAACTTTCTTACCTATAAATGAATCAAAATCTAAATGAAAATTCTTAATAAGAATGAATAAAAAAAGTATAAAATCTATAAAGGAAAGACTTTCTCGGCTTCCTTCTCGTCAAACTCCAACTCGCGTAAGCGCATTCGGATTTCGCGAGGCGTAAAAGAAGCTTTTAACATTTCCAACACATTATCATGTAAGGCCTTCAAATTATCAACCGCTGCTTGACGATAGAAATCCTTCTCGTTAAAAGTAATGTTCATTATTTCGGTTAAACCGCTCAGGGCTTCCCGAACGTTCAAATAATAGGCCATAACATCGTCCAATTTTTCTTCATTTTCTATAGGTCCCATCTTATTCCCTCAGTTTAATGTGTGTTTTACAATTATTGATAATAAATTTCACTATATAAATGTGTCGCTTTTCGATCATTTGTACGATCAGAACGATCGTTTTTTTCAATAATTCCGCCAAAATTAATGATTACAATCACTAATTTTTTCCGTTTGAAAAATTTTGTTTTCGATAAAATTTTGGTTTTAAGTGATGGAAAACAGCAATCATGATCGCTTTCGTACGTGAATAATGGATTATTGTCGAATATGGATCATTTTTCCGCACTATCATTCCGAAAAAATTACTATCTCTCTCCATCACGTCATTTTTTGGGAATAAATAGCTGGTAAATGGTACTCTTAAAATTTTGAAAAAAACAAGAATTTAACCTCACCTTAAAAAGATCCCATCAAAGTGGGTGATCATTTTTTCGTCATTTTGTAGAAATTAAAAAGACTATAAAATCAATCATGACTTTTTCCGCACTTTTTGAGAAGAATTATGACGAAAAACATTTATATATGAATATGATAGTATAGTAAATAGTCAAAAAATAATAAAAAAAGAAATAAAAAAATCAAAAAATTGAGGAATGAGTAAGAAAAATGGAACCACTATCAAAAATAGAGGAGAAGGTTGTAGGGCTCACAGATGTCCAGCGGACCCACATTTATGAATATGCGAAACGGGTAAGTAAGGAGACCCTGGAGGAGATATGTCCCGCTCTGTTGCGGTTGGCACTTGAATCCGAGAAGGGAGTGCTCAAGAATCAGTTAGGGATGGTCATTTTCCATCTTCAAAAGAACGAGCGTATTAATACGGTAATCGGCCTTCAAAAGCTACTCGATGCTGCCTTAATCGTCAATCCAGAGGAGATGTTTAAGATCCTCGAAAGTGCTGACGAGGGAGCGCAGGAATTAGCTAAGAAAATTAAAAATATATTATAAGCAAGTTTTTTTCAATTTTTCCTTTTATTGTAATTTGGAATATGAATTTTTTAGGTTCATATGTGATTAATGTTTGTAATGCTTCGCTCTCATTTTATTAATCCATAGATTTAGACTAATAATACTTATACTATGAATTAATTGAACGATCCCAATCTCTAATTGCATCAACCAGATTATAGAATTGAGTTTGGAAATTAATTGGAATAGCAAATTCGTGAAAATATAGAAATGGGTTAAGCGAGAAAATTGGCAAAATTTTCCTACCATTCTTAGGAAGCCATCGTGTTTCGGATATACTATTAAAAAGTATCCTCTTTTCATTGCTAAATTTATAGCCTAAGCGATTAGAAGAGAGATAGATTTTAATTGATTGAGGTTCTAATCCTATGGGTTTAATAATTTTGAACAGCAAATGAAATTGAACATAATAGCCATTTTTTAGCTTTACAATGAATTTATCATGCATAAGTCCTCTAATTATTGGAAATGTTATACTTAAAAAAATGTAGATTATTAGAAATCTCATTGTAAAGATCTTGAGATAAATATCTTGTGTATAAATTACAATTAATTGGGAAATTAAGAAAATAAATATTGAAAAACTATTAAATAAAAAGAAACTCGGGTTAATCTTGTATTTCTTCTTTAAATCAAATCCCAAAGAGTTTATTTCATATTTTAAATGCCGAATTAAGCTTGGAGAGAACCTAATAAAACTTAGAATGAAAAAATGAAATAATAAGTATAGTATAAAAAAACTCCATGCTGTAATTTGATCTGATATCAGATTATTAGGAATAAACGAATTGAATAAGTAGAGAAATAAAAAATAAACAAAATATACCCCACCAATAGAGATTAGAAAAAAATAGACTTTTATAGAATTTCTGATATATTCTTTCCTTATTATTTGTAAAGAGTGGAGAATTTCTTCTTGATTTTCAAAATTTAGTATAGGTTTTTGGGTTTTATTATTCATGATTTTTAGTTTCACTCCAATCTTTAAACTTAGTTTTTTGTTCTTGGGGAGAGATCCAAAATTTTTGAATTATTTCTTTGAAAATCCTTAAGTCAGGATAATCTACTTCATTTAGCTCCACAAGATGAAATTTTGGGTTCTTTTTCTTAATCTTTATATAATTCTGGTCCTTTAAATATTCAAAAGCATGCAATAACTTTTCAAATCTATCTATATTTAAACATTTTTGGACATCTGATTTATTAATAATATTTTCTGAATCTTCTAATTTAGCTAAACCCATTAAAACTTGTCCTCCCCTTAGTGACATTAAATTTGATAATTTTACAAATATATTGCATATTGATTTTAAAATTATTTCAAAATCATTATAAAATTCGACTTTAGTTTCTCCTTTTAGCAACAGGCGTTCACTATAATTATCTAATTGATATTTATTAATGAAATCATGTACGGATTTTATCATTATAAAATAATTTTTACATGACAATCTAAAAAAGTTTATGATAATAAATAGATAATTTCATATTTAAACGATTTTTCAGTCATTTTGTAAATCATTACAAAGAAAGACAGTTAAATTACATCTATCCTCAGTATATCATTTAAATAAAGAGATTACATAACCATAATAAAAAGGTATAGTGAAATAAAAAATGTCAAATTTACCATTTGTAATAGTAAATTATATAGAATTTAATATAGTCCTCCTTATTTTTGTAATTATCATTGTCAAATTTCTTACTGAAAGAAAAGGATGGGATAACTCATATAAAAATGCTTACATTTTTGTTTCCCTTTGGAGTATAATTTATTTTTGTTTACTTTTACTTCTTATTGAGTTACCCATTTATATACTTAATAGATTACTTTTAGTTGACATTGGTCAATATTCATTGATTGCTAATATTATTATTATAATTATTGATTCTGTCGTAGCAACAACCCTTTTTAGGATTGTTTATAAGAAAGAATTAGGAGAATCTTTTATTTTCACTTTAATTTTGCTAGTTATCAAAAATATTCTTATTCTTTGTCTAGGAATAGTGTTGTTTCCCCTAACTCAATTTGTTCAATTATTTCCCTAATCTTATTTAAAAGATTAATATAACTGTTACTACTGCGAAATTATCATTTATTGAGAGAATTTTTCCATCTTCAAAAGAACGAGCGTATTAATACGGTGATCGGTCTTCAAAAGCTACTCGATGCTGCCTTAATCGTCAATCCAGAGGAGCTGTTCAAAATTCTCGAGAGTGCTGACGAGGGCGCGTAGGAGTTAGCCAAAAAAATTAAAAAAATTTTATAATGTTTTTTTCAACTTCTTTTATCTTAATTGAAGTTTAGATTTTTTTAAATCTGAAAGATAATTTTTGGCATCATTTTCACAGAAGTGATTCTTGAATAGAAAAATAAAAAGCACTATTTCATCATTTAAATTGATGAGGTCCTCGAGCGATAATTTTTTTAAAATTATCTAATGAATCACGTTCGGGCCACATTGATTCGACAAACCAAGTTATCCCAATATTAAGATAATCATTAATCCATTCATCTTCTTCTTTTATACCTGTTGTGACAATAGGTTTAATAATATCATAAGAATCAAAGGAACTTCTATATTGTTTTAGGTATTGTATAATTTCTTTATAATCATTTGGAGATAAATTTTCATCACCACCCATTTTAAGTGGAAACACACCATCATATTGGGCTGCCCTCTGAAATGGTTTCTTAAAATTAGGCCAATGGCCACCGACCCAAATCGGAATTTTATCTTGAAAAGGTTTTGGAAAGAATTCTACTTCTTTAATATTAAAATGCTTTCCTTTAAATGTAAAGGGCTTATTAGCCCATAACCCTTTTAAAATATGCAAAGATTCATCCAATTTTTCACTCCTGATTAATAGATCAGTATTTTCTCCAAAATTACTAAAATCTAAATCAATTCCTAAACCAACCCCTAAAATCATTCTTCCTTTTGATAAGTGATCAAGAGTAGATACTTGTTTTGCAATTATCCATGGTCTTCTTCTTGCCAAAGGTGTGACAGTTGTTCCTAATTTAATTCTTTTTGTTTTTACTGCAACTGCTGATAAAATTATCCATGGATCTAAAAACGGTTGCGTTTTATTTGAGGATAAAAAGACATGATCCCATAAGAAGAACCCATCCCAGCCATTATTTTCACCTAAAATTGCTAAATCAATATAATCTTGAGGATCATTGGATATACCATAATTAGCGATATAAATTCCAAATTTATTTTTTGGCATTATTAGAGGCGTTATTTCTTTTTAATATTTTAAGTTATATTGAACGTTTGATATAATAAAAAGGGATAAGGGTTAAAAATTTCTAACTTCCTTAATGAATGTTGTCTAACAACGGAGCTGTTTAAGATCCTCGGGAGTGCTGACGAGGGAGCCCAGGAGTTAGCCAAAAGAATAAAAAGTATATTATAGTTTTTTTATCTATCTTTCTTTTTTCCAAAGAACAGAAGTTTAGAGATTACTTTAATCCTGAAAGATGTTTTTTGACATAGTTAGCAGAAATCTTATTCCTATCTAGAAGCTACTAGTCGGTTTTTTTAGGATCGTGTTTTTTTAAAAGTTCTTTAATAGCTTGACTCCTTCTAAATTCCTTTTCGAGTAGGTAATCACCTAGAGTCTCTTCCGAGGTTTTCTCTCCATCATCGTTGGATTTTTTTTCTTTTTCTTCCAATTTAATCAATCTCTCATTGTTTATTAAAGTAAATCAACTGAGCATTTATCCTTTTTCAATGCATACTTCATGAAAAATAGTATAGAAAGGTAAATTCAGCGTCTGTTTCAATGAGAATTCCTTTGAAAAAACTGAAAAAAATCTGGAATAAGAAAATAACTTTGAATTACATAAATTAGGTAATTTTAATCCTTATCATATTCACTGCCTACTGTAGGTACTATGCACTGTTCGCACTGCAACATATGATAATGGAATCCATCCTTAACCCGTTCTTCTTGTTCTTGAAGCCATGCCTTTACTCCAATCTCTTTCATTCGATGACCATCGAAAATCATGTTGTAAGCGCTTCCCCTTGCAAGAGTCTTTATCCTAGTGCATGGATATAGCTCGCATTCGGGACAAGTAAGCATTCCTCTTTCCTTAGCACATTGTCTGATAGCGCAAGGAAATCCATCATTACAACCATCGGTTCTGCAGTTACCTTTAGGCTCTATAGCTAACATTGATAGAGTTTTCCAAAATTCTGGTGCATTTTTAGCAAAATTCTCTCCATGACGATGTTCTAGGTCTCGTTTGAGAACATCTGCTGGTTTATAAGTAAATCGGCATAATTTGCAGTACAATCCACAATAGCTTATATTCTCCTCATTTTTCATATCCAGACCCTCATTTTTTATAAAATCTAATATCCTTATGAAATTAAAATGGGATTTAAAAGTTTTTGAAGTTATAGATGAAAATCTTTTTGAAGATGGTATCTGTTTAAAATGTCAGTTCGTCTCAATTTTCTTTGAAATTGGGTTTTAAAGGCAAATTCAGCGTCTGGTTTCAATGAAATTGAATAAATGTTTTATTAAATATCTTCAATATAATTATTATTAGTGGTTTATTTATCAAGTTGATATTTGATATTAAACTTGAACTCCCTTAAATTAAACATGATATAGATGGAATATGAATAAAGCACTTAAAAATGCAGGAATCTCGGAAAAATATTTTGATACTGGTGAAATTAAATTAAACTATGTTTCTAGTCCACCTAAAGGTATACCCCTCGTATTCATTCCAGGTCAAGCAGCAACTTGGGAGGAATATTCTTTACTGTTTCCTAAACTAGTCCATCGCTTTCAAGTCTTTGCAGTTTCATTACGTGGTCATGGGAAATCCAGCAAGACACCAGATCGTTATACATTTAACATATTGGGAAAGGACATGACTACATTCTTGCGTGAAATAGTCGGAAAACCTGCGATAATTTGCGGCAATTCTTCAGGTGGCGTATTAGCAGTGTGGTTGGCGGCATATTCTCCGGAATGGGTAAGGGGTGTGGTATGTGAAGATCCTCCCTTGTTTACTTGTGAGTGGCCATTAATCAAAAAGACGTGGGTGTATGATGTGTTCGATTTGACTGCGAATTCTAAGAAAGGTATTACCAGGATCGTGAAATTTCTCAGAAAAAGGAAAAAAGTCTTTCCGAATGAAGTAAAAAAGCATTTAGGACAAATTATGGGAAAAAAGTCGCGAGCTTTGTTAAAAGGGTTTTTACAATTCGATTCTACTTTCTCAAAAGCATTCACAAATGGAACAGTTGGGGAGGGTTTTGATCATGGAACGGCACTGGCAATGATCACGCAACCCTTATTATTTCTCCATGCAAACTGGTTCATGATAGAGGGACGATTATTAGGTGCTCTAAGTGATGAAGAAGTCGCACGCGTTAAATCCCTTATTAAAGGTAGTTGGACGTATGTAAAAATGAATTGTGGGCATGCAATTCCTTTTGAAAAGCCTGATGATGAAAGCCAAGAAATAATGAATTGGGTTGATAAATATTTGACAGATTGATTGCTATAATATAATCGATTTTAAGGTATTTATAACTACTTTCAACATCTGATTCCAATGAAAATTTAGAGAATAATGAAATATAGAATTACGATAATCTATTTGTTATAAGAGAGAATTAGTTCTGTAAATATTTCTAATAAGAAAAAAAGATAATAGTAAAGTAGAACCGCTCAAAAAGTATATCTCTTGAGTGAAAAAATTAAAAAGTATTCCTATTAGTGCAAGAAGGTTAATAAAAATAAAATAAGTATGTGATAAATATGTTTTTGATTGAATAACTTTTCTTCTTTGATTCAATTTATTAGCTACGTGACATAATTGAACAATTAGACAGAAAATCACATATATTTGACTCATATTATTTGAGATTGTAAAAGCTAAAATGCTTAGAAGTAATACTTCTGTTATCAAATCTAATAATTGGAAGAAGATAAGATAATAAATTGATAATTGTCTTTTGTAAGCTGAATAATTTAATAATCTTGTTAAATGTCCCATAAAAAACAAGAAAT
The DNA here is from genome assembly GCA_019058425.1 of Promethearchaeota archaeon. Lineage (GTDB taxonomy): Archaea > Asgardarchaeota > Lokiarchaeia > Sigyniarchaeales > SOKP01 > Loki-b32. Next base: position 18,716 of record JAHPYZ010000054.1, on the reverse strand, counting down.
AAGTAATAATAAAAACAATAAATAGTGATTCAATTATAAAATTTGATGATTTCAATTTAAGCTTTAGTAAAAGCATCAAAAAAAACATGAAATCAATTATCAAGCTAATGAGAAATAACATCTTCGTATTTTTTATAATCCTATTTAGTGATTTTCCTTGAAAATAACCTAATCGCTTTATTTTATATTTATATTCATTAAGATATGTAGCTAAGACGAGGTTTTTAAATACATCTTCAAATTCTTCTCTACTTGTTTCTTCATAAAGGGTAACAAATTCATTCATTTTATAATCTCCATTATTTGCTATTGATTTTTTGTTATTGGGTAATTTAAATGGAGAAATTTTTGTTTTAGATAATTTTAACATTAGTTGAATTATACCAATTAAAGAAATAAATCCTAAACAAATATATAAAATATCTAAATTTGGCCAGAAATATATATTCTTTCCAAAGAAGTGAATTTGGGGTATATATCCTAAAAATGTAAGATAAAATCCACAAGAACTTATCCCAATATATCCAATTTGGAAAACTAATCGTGCGTGTCTTTCTGATAAAGTACTAAAAATAGGAATTCCTACTGAAATATGGATAGAACGCAAATTTTCAAATATAAAGACAGTAAATAATAGAAATAAAATGGAACTTATTTGAGTATAATGTGAAAAGATAGGACTAATGAGAATAATTCCATCATTTACTCTGTCAAATATCAAATCTTGATATGCTCCTCTTGGACTTTTTTTATTTGTTAAACGTGCGAGTATACCATCTAAATTATCCATCATTCCTATACTTATCATTAACAAAATAATTAAAATCCCACTAATCAATAATCCAAATTCATCTAAATAAGGAAATAAAGAGAATATAACAGCGATTAGAAGTGATAAAGCAAGACTTAAAAAATCAATTCTTAGTGGTGTAAATTTTAATGGAAGAAATACATGTTTACATATGTAATATGATATCTTTAACCATCCTTTTACAATACTGCTATCATTATAAGCATGATCTTCTAGCCATTTATCATAATATTCATCAAAATTCATTATAAACATTATTTGATATCTTCAAGGCCGAATAACAACCATTTAAACATGTATTTTAGTAAAATAATACGAAATATAGTATAGCTAAGAGAAACATTAAACTGAAACTAAAAAGATAAGTCAAGGGTTTTGAAAATGAAGAATTGCTACTGTCACTACTATCACTGCTGTCACTACTATCACTGCTGTCACTACTGTCACTACTGTCACTACTGTCACTACTGTCACTACTGTCGCTACTATCACTGCTATCGCTACCCTTCATTATTCTTGTTTTCGTTTGATATTGTTCATCTACCTCTCTTATAGGTGATTCTTTAAATTGAGAACCACAGGCTTCACAAAAACTTGCTTCTACAGGATTTTCATTTCCGCATAATGGACAATATTTATGAATTCTCATCACCTTCAAAATATCATGTTTAATATATATAGATATTTATTCATATATAATAATTTAAAAAAAATTCAATTATAATAAATTTGGAGTCCAGTATTTAACTTAATATTTTCCACGGAATTTTCATTGAAATCAGACGCTGAATTTACGTTTCCCTCCAATCATTAAATTCGGGTCAAATTCTAAAATAATTAATTTTAATTTTGAAAGGATAAAAATGATTCTATATTCTTAATTAATTAATTTTGAATTGTAGTTTTGAGAAAAAAAGAGTGAGTGTGCTATATTGGTTTTTTATTTTCCATTTTCTGGTTCATTCATGAGAAGAAATCATAAATTCCTTTCTGTGGTTTTGAAATGATGATCATCAATTTTAGAAGGGTTTCTAGGAATTTCTTATCCTGCATAACTTGAGGGTTATTATAATCTCCTTCAAGTAAAAGAATATTTGTTAATTGTTTTACAGTTAGAGAGATATGTGTAAAACAACTTGATGTTCTATTATACTTGTTTATAAATTCTTTTAATATATTTAAAGCCATATCAGATTTTAAGAGCTCTTCGGGATCCAGGAGACCAGTTGGAGCTATAAGATCAAAATATTTTCCGATTTTTTCCACTAATATCTCACTCAAAATGTCTCGATGTTCGCTTAATATTTGATGTAATTTATTGATTCTCTCAGTAAACAATTTTAACGTTTCTCGAGTTAAATCCATAGAGACTGTCATCCCTATTCTAGCTCCGGTTTTAAGTTGTATTATATTCCATAACATTGTATATAAAATATCTAAAGAATTCTCGAACTTTTCAGAAATGATCTTAATATCACATTGATCACTACTATTTTCTTGATCACATTCGGAGCAGCTATTCGAAGATACTTTAGAAAATAACTCGAATAAGTCTTTACTACTTGTGATTTTATATCCCCAATTCTTTTAAAATTATTTAAGTTTAATCTAAAGGAAATTAGATTAGAGTTGATTTTAATAAAATCTAATCAGCTTCTTTTTCCAATAATATAGACTAAACTTCTTTTTTTATATTTGTTTTTTTTAAGCATTTTATGTTCTTATAGAACAGAAAATCTCATTGAATTCTTGACTAAAATTAGTCTTGTCTTAAGATTCATATAATAAATCTCCCAGATTTACTAAAATAGCTTGCGTGAAGTGAAATTTTTTATCCACAAAAGGGACAAATACTTTTAGGTGCTAGTTTGAAACAACAGAATATAAAATAAAATTATTTTTAAATTAAAAAAAAATATTATAACAATGGAATGGTATCATACTCTAATTGTAGTCTTAGTAATTGTAGCAATTGTAGTGCTTATAATTTATTGGTTCTTTAAATCAAACATAACACCGTCTCGAACCGGACTTCTTTCTGAGAATATTGTTTGTATCAAAAATAGTATTGTAAATGTTTACATGTATTCTAAAGGATCGGATAGACTAGTAATAGATGCGGGATTTTCAGCAAAAGCTTTGAAAAAAGAGTTATTGAAAATGGGGATTATTCCAGAAGAAACTACAGATGTTTTTCTAACTCATACTGATCCAGATCATATAGGAGGGCTTTCAATCTTTAATAAAGCAAAAATATATGTGGGAGAGGATTCAAGAGTGAAGAATCAATGTAATTTCAGTTTTCTAAGTGACAACGATATAATTATGATTGGGGAGATAAAGGTTCAAGCGATCAGTACCCCTGGACATAGACCTGGGCATACCTGCTATCTTATTGATGATAAAGCCTTGTTTACAGGAGATTTGCTTAGATTAAAATCAGGTGAGATTAAACCCTTTTTCAAGAGAATTAGTAGAGATTCTGATGAATTAATTGAATCTATTAAAAAAGTAGCTAAAATCGAAAATGTAAAAACGCTTTTAACTGCACATACAGGTTATACAACTGAATTTGATAAATTAATAGAAAAGTGGAAATGATGAGTAAAGTTAGATCAAATTTCAGTCATCACTTTCTTGTATTTTTTCATTTCAGGTCTAATTGAGAACACAAATCGTTTTGAACAAAGTTTAAAGAAGTTTGAATCTATACACTCTAGACAATCTTCAAAACTACGTAAATCCTCAAAAATAGGACAAGTAAACATTCTTAAAATAGCCTCTTTTAGCTTATCGTATATCTTTAAATTGACTACTTCTTTCAAATCTTTTCTAAATTCAAATTCAATTCCTAGTTGTTCTGCCACAATTTTTTCTTCTCTTAGTCCATCAATATTTAATTTTAAGAAATTATCTAAAATACCACTTTCTTTATCCTTTGCATAAGTCTCCAGACAATCCAAAAGATCTTTAAAGTGTTCAATGTGAAAAAAGAATAGATTAACAGGTACTGTCTTAACCTCTAAAATAACGAGAGATGTTTCTAACTCAACAGTTTTATGACACCAAGCACAATATTTTATTCCAACTTTATCCTTCAATAAATTTATCATTTTTCTTTTATCCCTCTACATTCTCCTATATATTAAGTTAATCAACAGTTCTGTGTTATAATTGATTTTAATCTCTCATATTTAAACAATTATATTTTTCATTTTCCATTAGGTTGAGATTTAATTTGAAGAAGGGGTATTGAAAATAATCTAACCTATTATCACTATTTTTACGAATTTTCTTCGGAAAAATTCAAATATCTAAAAACAAATTCTAGTATCAAGAGATTTAATGAGTAAATCGAATTTTTCTAAAATTTAATGTTCTTTTATTATGTTATCTATAAAGTTAAGACAATTTCAGAAAGCTTTTCCGTATATTTGTGATTTATGTGGAGAATTTGCATACATGAAACTTGAAATCTGTGAAAACTGTCATGGGAGAAATTCTATAAGGAAATCTACTAAAGAAGATTACCTCAAGTATTACTTGAAAAAACAAGAAAAAGAAGGCGGAAAGGAAACAATGGGTGAAGAACAACTTAAGAATCTTAAGCTGTTGGCAATATTGTTCACGTTTTCGTTATTTTTTTTCATAACTACATTTCTTTTTCTAATGAACAATTTATTAAGTCAAATATTTCCAGACATTCATCCTGCATTCAACCCCGATGAAATTGAGGTCTTTATTAATGCTGTTAGACCATTTGGTTATGCTTGCTTGATTGTTATTGTAATTTTTATCATACTTGGCTTATTAATAAAAAGAGAAAAGATTTCGGTTTCTAGCTCATTTTTCCTATTTTTACCTACTTTTGGAAGTTTTGCCGGGTCTATGTTTTTTCTTGCTGGTATTGGAATATTAGGAGTAATATGGTTGCCATTAGAGCCCTCCTATTTTAATTTTTTAACACTTGGGATTATTGTATTCATGCCAGTTTATCTTTTATTTTTTCTTTTTTATTTTAATTATTCGATAATATGGATCTTACCATGGATCATTATGATTTTAGGATTGTATATTTTCACATCAGGAGTTATTAGTTGGTTTTATGGGAAGGATCAAAAGAGAGATATAATAGATTTTTCAATATATAAATATTCAAGACATCCTCAATATTTAGGATTTCTCATTTGGAGTTATGGTTTTTTTGTTCATTATATGACTCTTGAATTAATAGTTGTGCCTTTGGGTAGAATAGGGTTAGGAGCTAGTTTACCATGGGTAATTTTTGCTTTAATAATAGTTGGTGTTGCCTTTATTGAGGATATTAAGTTATCTAAGAAATATCCAGAAAAATACAGAGAATATCGTAAAAAAACTCCATTTTTAATAAGAATTCCAAAACCAGTAAAATCATCAGTTAGTTTCCCGTTACGAACTATCTTAAAAAAAAATTTTCCTGAAACAAGAAAAGATGTCTTTAAAGTAGTTATATTTTATGGAATTCTTATTATACTTTCATCATTATTGGTTAATTTATTGCTTTCAGCTTTTTTCTATTAAATGGATGATTGCTGGAAAAATAGATAAAATACTAACTTTATTATGAATTGCGTAATATAAGATTTAATCTACATAAAAAAAAGGAGTAAAATGTCAACCAATCAATTTGAAAATGATAAGGAAATAGAAAAAAGTATTATAAAAAAGTCTATTCTGGATTATTACCATGAAGGACACGTTAGGAGTGATCCTGAACTCTACAAAAACATCTTGCATGATGAATGGAAGTTTTTTTTATTTGATGAGAAAGGCCAACTGAGAATAGTTGATAAAGCTGAATATATGTCTTGGTATGATCCAGGCAAAGTGAACAAAAACCTTACCTGGACAACTGAATTCTATAATGTTGATGTAACAGGGAATAATGCGGCTGTAAAACTAAGAATAGAATGTGAAGAAGTTGGATATGTTGATTATTTTAATCTGATGAAGATCGATGATAAATGGTGGATTGTTCATAAACTCTCACATAAAATCAAATAAAGTGTGCCTATTTAAAAAAAGCGGAATCGTGTTCTTTTAAAGCATCTGTAAGAACCAAGCATAGTCTTTTTAAAATTGTCGTATTGACTTTATCGATAGTATCATTAGAAGTATGCATATAACCATGTGCTCCCGCCCCACCAATTCCGAATCCTTGAAGACCCCTATCTCCTAAAAATCCTCCATCAGAATGAGTACCGAAAATTCTTTTTTTAGCATGATTTCTGATTGTAAGCCTTCTATTGTTATTCAATAGTAAATTATTAATATCCTTGATGTGATCCCCTTCACCTCCTGGAAATAGAACAATATAACTAACGACGGATTCAAAATTAAATATTATCGATTTATTAGAATCAAAATTTTTTAAATTATGATAAAAATGTCTAATACCCATTGTTCCGCATTCTTCAGCTCCAGTAAAAAGGAACCACATGTGATAGTTTGTTAATCTGTTTTCAGGAACATTGTAATGGTTTAACATTTCTAAATTGCACACTATACCTGAAGCGTTATCAATAGCACCATCAGAACTGTTATTAGTAGTATTAAGTAGTATTAAAATGGATGCGAACATGTTCAATATCAAAGGTAATAGTCCGATAATAGAAATTATCAATTTAAATCCCAAATATATCAAATTTTTAAGAATTATAATAACAACTAGAATAATTGAGGTGTAAACCCAGAGTTTTATCACTCTTATCCTAGTTTGAATTTTAAATCTCTGTCCTTTGGAATCCAAATGACTTATAAACAATACGATTCTATCATTATTTTTCATTTCATTTGATAGAGATTTAATCTTTACTAGAAGGTTTTGTGAATTGAATTTTGGTAAGAAACGAATTTTCTCGGGTTTTCTCGTCAATATAAAAGATGTAATCACAATACCAAGTAAAAGAAATACTAAAATCAAATAGATAGTCAGAGATATAGTGAAGAATTGTATTAATAATATTAATGAAACAGATAGAAATGCGATTTTAGGATATAATCTCGAATAAAAAGAACTAAAGGTGAAATTTTCTACTTCATATTCCAAATTCAGATTTTCTACTTCTTGTTTTGCTCTATTAAAAGCTTTAAGTTCAAACTCCGTCCCAGATAATCGAGGAAACGCAAAGTTTCTAAGATTTCTTTTAATTCGGGCTACTTTAATCATTGTAATCTTTAGCGATGATTTTACTGCTTTAATTTTATTTGGAATAGATAAGTCCAAAAAATGTTGATATATAACTCTACACTTGATTGTTTGTATTTAAAATATACCCTTTTCATTCAGGTTTTCAAATCTTTTTGATTGTAAAAAGGAGTCAAATTAATAACTGGACTCCATTTTATTAATTAATAGGATTTGATACCTCTTATTTAGAAAAGATACAAGATAATAGGGAGTTATGAAATTGAAAAAATTAGAATTGAAAGATAAATTAGTCACCAACCTTCCAAAAAATGAGATTTTCCAAAGAATCATGGATTTTGCAAACCAGAATCATATTAAAATAAAGGAGATGAATAAAAAACTAATAACTGGTATGTTTGGTTCTAGACTTAAAGCCCACACAAGAGGTGTTCGTGCGGATCCGACAGTATTACCTGTAAAAATCTCAATTAAGATACAAGAGAAGGAAAATGGCACAGAATTATTTGTAATATTGAAAAAGGGTTATATTGGGATCCCTCCCCTCGGTTTGGATAAGAAATATTTAATGATACTTGCACGTTTAATGAATAATCTAAAATTACAATTTCATAGAGAAATGTATCTAAAAGAAGATACTAGTAGATGTAATAATTGTGGTAAGATTATTTTATACGAAAACCAAAGATTCTGTGAAACATGTGGTTATGAATTAGTAGAAAATGAAAGTCAGATTGATACTCATTCTTAATATTTAACTCTTATTCTTTTACTAGGTTCAATTCCCATTGTTCTTCCGTTAAATCTTGTCCCCAAATATTATGACTTTTAGTTTCAATTAGTCGAAATCCATTCTTTTCATACAGGGTTCGAGCGATTATGAGGTCACTAAATGTCCCTAAAACTATTTTTTGATAACCCTGTTGCTTACAAAAAGTTAATGCTTCATTCACCAATTTATTGCCAATTCCTTTATTTCGTTCATGAGGTTCAACAAGAAGCCAACGTAGTTGAGCGGTTATATCGTCTACTTTCACAATGGCAATTGAGCCAATGATCTCAGTTTCATTTTCAACTATCCACATATTTTCTTTGGCGGGATCATAATTTTCAACAAATTCCGCCATATATTTAGCTACATAAGCTTCAAATGTTTCATCAAGTTGATATTCATTCGCATAATTTACACCATGTCGATATGTGATATATCCTATATCACCTGATTTGTGAGATCGAATATTATAAAACATTGTCTTCTCTTGTTCACCTTGTAAAATCCTTTCAATAGTTTTCATTGCTTTCACAAGTCGATTTTGATCTATGTCTGTTACATTATCTAGGAGTGTCTTAATTTGCTCGCTAGCTTTGTCTTGTAGTTCTGAAATTATTTGATGTCCATTAGTAGTAAGTGAAAGTATTTGTTTACGCATATCCTTATTCGATCGTTCTTTTTGAATTATATTATTCTTTTCAAAATTACTTAATATTCGGCTAAGATAAGCTGGATCTAAATTAAGTACTTTAACAAGTTTACTTGCAGTTGAGGTTGATAAACGATTAAGTTCAAACATTATTCTCACCTCAGTTAGAGAAAAAGCACTCTTTAAAAGGGTTCTATCCAATAATCCGAGCAAATTAGTATAGAAACGATTGAAACTTCTAATTTTTCCAATTCTTTCTTGATTATTTTTCATCAATCAATATCTATTGAATGATATCAATAATATAAAGTTTGACTTTGTCAACTAAATATTTGACAATATCACATAAGAAATAATATATTGAATTAAGAAGTTGTAGAAAACAAATCTTGATCTTGCTCATGTGATTTGTTAAAAAATTGTATTTTAAAAATGTACTTTTAAAACTATATTCATGATAATAGATCATTGCGATAAGACTCTTTCGATCAAAATAGTATATTTTGGCCCAGCTTATTCTGGTAAGACTACTTCTATTAAGTCCTTGTTCTCTCACTTTGGTAAGGTTGATGCATTGCAAAGTATCGAAAGTACAGTAAAAAGAACTCTTTTTTTTGATTATGGTACAGTTACATTTCAAAATGAAGAATGGAGATTAAAACTTCATATTTATACAACAACTGGTCAAGATTTCTATTTGATAACTAGACCGATCACCTTACGAGCTGTGGACGGAATAATTTTCGTATTAGATTCGCAAGAGGAAGTGTATGAGCGTAATCTTACATCCTGGAATGAATTAATTTCTTATTTCCAAGATTGCATTGATGATATTCCATTGATAATTGCCTTTAATAAGCAGGATTTACCAGATAAATTTAGTCCTCAAGATTTCTTAAGAGAGATCAACTATAAGAAAAATCGGAACATGGATTCAAGATTTACTATTGCAGTCAGTGGTGAGGGAATTCTTGATTGTTTTGAAGATGTACTGAGATTGATATTAAGAAAATTTTGTAAACATCGATTAGTATCAGCTATAAATTGAGTTTAAATTATTTCTTCTCTCTAACAATTAAAGTTATAAAAACTGTAATATTATGAATTATCTACTCGATTAATAAGGCTTTTAATCCAATCTATTTCAACAGGGTTATGCTTAATAGTTTCTTCATGTAGCTCTTTAGCTTTATTATTACTTGGATTCATCATTCAGACAGTATTGTCTTTATAGGCCTTAATACTACACATACTCTTTCAACACTTCTTACATCTGCACGACCACGAAATGATTCTATTAACGCATCCAGCTCAATAATTTCAGGTACATTAACTCTTACTAAAACTCCACATTCTCCCGCGAGAAAATAAATTTCCTCACATTGAGGTAGAATTTGTGCCTCTCTTAATAATTCTTTTGTTTCAGCCAAACTTTTTGGAATAAGTGTAATGAATGCTATAATACATCTTTCATCTTCTCGACATATTTTTATAGTAAACTTTTCAATTATTCCCTCTTCTTGAAGTTTAATTACACGTTTTCTTACAGTCGATTCAGATAACTCTACCTTTGGATCTGCTGCTATTTCATGATATGGTCTTCTAGAATCTTCAAGAAGCATTTCAAGAATTCTTTTATCCTTATCATCAAGATTTTTCATATTATTTCCTTCTATGTTTTTTTCCTATAATTAAAAAAATTTATTTTAAATTTCAAAAAATTATTTATTCTTTAATTTTTCATTATCTATCAAAAATCTTTAAGTAGTGGTTCAAATAATCTTTCATAGTGAACCGCCATACAATGAATACCAGCAGCTTTAGTAGTTTTCTTAATTTCTTTGATAAACGGTTCAAAAAAATCTAGATTAATTTTATCGATTTGGGCATATTTTTCTTGTTTATCTTTTATTTTTTTTGTTTTCTTAAGGGCTCCGAGAAAATCTTCAGGAACAGAGACACCAGGAATATATTCATTGAAATACCATGCAATACCGTAGTTTTTTATAGGAAACAACCCAAGTAAAACAGGAGTGTTATACTTTTCTAATTCCTTTAGGAACTCCTTAGCATCATCTACATCAAAAGATGTTTGGGTTTGAATAAAATCTGCTCCAACTTCTACTTTTCTCCCAACTTTTAATATTTCTGGTTCTCTTGGATTTGAATTTGGATTTGCAGCACATCCAACATTTATTTGTGGTTTTCCGCCTGCGATTTCATTTCCTTCTAAATCAGTACCATCATCAACCATTTTAGAAACGAGTTCTATCAATTGAGTGGAATCCAGATCATAGACAGCTCTAGCATTCTGATGATCTCCAAGAGCAGAATGATCACCTGTTAAGGCAAGTAAATTTTTTAAACCGAGGATTGCACCACCTAAAATATCACCAAATAATGCAATTCGATTTCTATCTCTTACTGTCATCTGCCAAATTGCTTCTAATCCAACTTTTTCTTGAACCAGATAGCAAGGCACCATAGAACAAGTATAAGCATCTCCTTGTGGGCCATCTGTAACATTAGCAGCAACAATTTTTCCCGTTTTCTTCATTTCTTCTGCCGAATGAAGAACATGTTTTAAATCAAAATCTTTCTCAGGCTCTAATTCACCCGTGAATACGAATTTTCCCTCTTTGATAGTCTTTACTAGATTACTGAAAGCGGGTCTATTTACCATTTTAAGTTTTCTCCTCCTCTTTCGGTTCTTCCACATTTGAACTTGTTTCATAAATATGTATAAATCTTGGGCTCGACCATATTCGATAATTTCGTGGCGGTCTATAGATAGTAAATAGATCTAATCTGTTAAATTTCTTTAAACGTTCCCACATTTTCACCCAAGCACAATCGTGTATATATCCTCCAACCTCACATTTACCTTCAACTTGTCCTCCACAAGGACCATTACTCAAATTCTTAGCACATCCTGCCATAGGACAAATACCACCGGTAACTCCAAGTAAACAATCCCCACATGTTTCACAATATTCAACAAAATAATTTTCTCCATTATTCTCTGCACCACCAAACATGCTATTTTGTGCTGGAAAAGTGAGAATTGTAGGAAGAACTCTGTTCAACATACCTACTCCTAAACCACATGCTAATGATACAATCGCATCATATTCTTCTATGAACGGTCTTAATGTTGTAGCTGCAATCCTGTCATCACATTGTCTTAAGACAGTGATAGCTTTCCACATTAACTCTTTTCCCTCACTTCTTGCTTTTAATTCGAGCATCTGTGCTAACACTTTGGCTTCATTTATTGAACGTGGAGGTTGACAACAACCATCACATCCTGCAACTAAGATTTTAGAATATGGTTTTATCATCTCGTATATTTCTTCAATATCTTTTTGTTTCGTAATTATCATATTAAAAAACTCCTAATTTTATGAACTTGATAAAATTTTTATTTTGTTATTATAACTTCTTTTTTTTTATAATCATTTTCAATAGGACCCAATTTTTTTAACTTTTCGGTGAATTCTGTGATAGTTTCAGAGAAAAGTTTTCCTTCACTCGCGGAAACCCATTTTCTCATGAATCTATCTGGATTAATACCTAGAGATTCTATAACTTTCTCAATTTCATTGGTTCTTCTTAAAGTATCTTGATTCCCTGCAATGTAGTGGCAATCCCCGAGATGGCAGCCCCCAACAAAGACACCATCAGCACCTTCTAAAAATGCTTGTAATATAAAACTCTTTGGAATACCACCAGAACACATAACCCTTATCGTCCTTATGTTTGGAGGATATTGATATCGACTTACACCAGCTAAATCTGCACCGGCATAACTACACCAATTACAGAGAAATGCAACTATTCTTGGTTGTCCATCTGAAACTGTAGCTTTAGCTGCTTCAGTTATCATTGGTTCAATTTGAATACGACCAAAATGACTCATGGTGATGGCCTCGGCAGGACACTCAGCAGCACAATCCCCACAACCTTTGCAAAGTAAAGGATTAACTTCCGATATCATTAAGCCTTCTTCATATTTTACACCAACGGCACCATAATTACAAACTTCAGCACATCTATTGCACCCGATGCATAAAGCAGGATCAACCTTTGATATAACGCCTTCTGTGATTAAAATATCTTTAGATAGAATTGTAGTAGCTCTAGAGGCCGCTGACATTGCTTGTGCTATACTTTCGCTAATTGTAGCAGTTCCACGAGCAGTTCCACATAAAAAGATTCCATCAGTTGCGAAATCTGAAGGTCGAAGTTTTACATGAGCTTCTAAGAAAAAACCATCGTCATTTGTAGGAACTTTTAACATTTTTGCTAAATTTTCATTAGCTTCATTGTCAGCAATAATGCCAGCACTTAGAGCAATTAAATCAGTATTAATTTTAATATTTCCAATATCAGGTTTATCTATATAAATACCTAAATTTCCATTATCTAACCTAATTTCTGGAGGATTATCCTCTTTGAACCTCAGAAAGATAATTCCTTTTTCTCTTGCTAAATTGTAATATTTTTCTTTAAAGCCATAGGTCCTGATATCTCTATATAAAACAGTGATATTAAGATCTGGATTAATTTCTTTTGCCTTCAAAGCATTTTTAATAGCTTCACTACAACACATCCTACTACAATAAGGATTTTCTTCGTTTCTAGAACCAACACACTGGATCATTACTATTGAATTTAATTTTTTAATATTTTCTACTTCATTAAATAGAATTTTTTCGAAGTCTGATTGTAAGATTACTCTAGTATCTTTACCAAAAAGAAATTCACCATTTTTAGGTTGATATTCATGAGCTCCAGTGGCCACTATAATAATACCGTGCTGAAATTCTTTTTTTTGTTTATCTTCACCAAATGTAATTTTAGTTGTAAAATTACAAACATAACCTCCTATTGAATTAATTCTGGTGTTAAGAAATACATTGATAAGTTTATGATTATTGATTTTATTTATTAAATCTTGAAGATATTCTTGAACGTCATAATTTTCTATAGTTTGATAAATATTATTAGAGAATCCTCCCAATTTTTCACTTTTCTCAACAAGGAAAACTTCAAATCCTTGATTAGCAAGGGTTAAAGCTGCTGTCATTCCTGCAACACCTCCTCCAATTACCAATCCTTTATGTATTACTTCTACTTGTTGTTCCTGGAGAGGAACTAACTTTCGAGCTTTGGCAACTGCCATCCTCACTAAATCTTTCGCTTTTTCTGTTGCTTCCTCTGGTTCATGCATATGTACCCATGAACACTGATCCCGTATATTTGCTAAGTCAAAGAGATATTTATTCAAACCTGCTTCCCTAATAGTTGCTTGAAATAAAGGTTCATGAGTTCTTGGTGTACATGATGCAACAATTACTCTATTTAAATTATGTTCTTTAATTTGTTCTTTAATATTAGTTTGGGTATCAGCAGAACATGTATATAAATTTCTTTCTGCATAAATTACATCAGGTAATTGACTTGCATAATCCACAACTTTAGGAACATCTACAACGCCTCCAATATTAATACCACAATGACATATGAAAACGCCAATACGAGGAGGTTCTCCACTAATATCAATCTCTTTTGGTAATTCTTTTTCAGTTATTAATGTGTTCCTAACATCAGATAATAGAATGTTTACCGCACCAGCAGCAGCACTTGCCTCCACAACTGTCTCTGGAATATCCTTAGGTTCTGAAATCATACCACATACAAATATTCCTTCTTTAGATGTATCTACAGGTGAGAATGGCTTAGTCTTACAAAAATTATACTCATTCAATTCAATATTTAACTTTTTCGCTAACTCTTTTGTACTATGATTTGGTAAAGCTCCTACTGCTAAAACAACTAGATTGAAAACTTCACTTATTACTTTTCCGTCATCACTTTCAAAATGGAGAATTAGATCTTTTGTTTTTGGTATTTCTTTAATATCAGATATTCTGCTTCTAATATATCTTATACCATATTCATTTTGAGCACGTTCAATATATTTGTCAAAATCTTTTCCAACAGCTCTTACGTCCATTGAGAAAATCGTAGGTTCAACAATTTCCATGTGTTCTTTTGCAATTACAGCTTCTTTTGCAGTGTACATACAACAGACAGAGGAACAATATTCTGCGCCATGTTTTTTATCTCTAGATCCCACACATTGTAAAAATGCTACTTTTTTTGGAATTATTCCATCAGATGGTCTAAGGATAAGCCCAGAATGAGGCCCACTAGCACTTAATATCCGTTCAAATTCAATACTAGTAACAACATTTAAGTATTTACTATATCCGTATTGTTGGGTAAGACTAGGGTCGTATTCATCAAAACCTAGTGCTAAAACAATAGCCCCCACATTTAGGGATGTGAATTTATCTTCAAGTGTATAATCTATTGCTTTAGCTTTACATACCCCCTTACAAAAACCACAACCTATACATATTTCTTGGTCTATTGAAAAAACTAATGGAACTGCTTGTGGAAATTTTACAGAGATCGCTGATCTGTTTGACAATCCTTCATTAAAGAAATCTATTGCTTCCACAGGACATTCTTGGGCACATACTCCACAGCCAGTACATTTTTCTTGATCCAATAATAATGTCTTTTGCTGTAGTTCTACAGTAAAATTACCAGGTTTTCCATTGACTTTTTCAAGGGAAGTATTAATTAAAAGAGTAATATTTTCATGACGTCCAGCTGCAACCAATTTAGGAGCAAGGATACATATCGAACAATCGTTCGTAGGAAATGTTTTATCTAATTGAGACATTACACCACCTATACTCATTGATGATTCAGCTAAATAGACTTTAAAGCCTGAATCTGCTAAATCCATTGAAGCTTGGATACCCGCTATTCCTCCTCCTATCACTAGAACTGAACC
This sequence comes from Promethearchaeota archaeon, assembly GCA_019058425.1. Classification (GTDB taxonomy): domain Archaea; phylum Asgardarchaeota; class Lokiarchaeia; order Sigyniarchaeales; family SOKP01; genus Loki-b32. The sequence goes on along the minus strand of JAHPYZ010000054.1, from coordinate 3,426 downwards.
AATTTTATCCATCTTTAAACCTCTTTAATCGAAATAAAAGTGGGAATTTCTTCATTTATTTGATCAACATCAACTAAGCCGCGAGCTCGAAGAGTTACAATATGTTTTAATACCTTATAAGGCTCAATATCAATTTCCTTTGCAATATCTGGAACAGATTTACCTTGCTTCTTTATTTTTTCTAAAATTTTATGACGAATAACTTCATTTTCGATAGCGTTATTGAGTATTTCCTCAAATTCTTCTTCGGTTATTACTTCTCCATATACGTTTCCTTCTGTTGTTAATTCTCGTTGTCTAGCAACTAAAGCTCTTAGCCTTTTATCACATAAAGCAAATTTAACAGCATTAAGACTATCAAGTATAGCCTTTTTTAATTTATTATTTTTAACAGGAGAAGGTCCCAATTTACGGATATGCTCAGTAAAATCACTCACAATTTGAGCAAATCTATTTCCTTCTGATGCAGAAACCCAATCAAGCCGAACTCTATCCGAGAAATTTATTGTTGATAATGTTTTACTTAACATTTTCATTTTTAATTCTGCTTCATAATTTCCACTAATATAATGACAATCTCCTAAATGACATCCTAAGACTAGTACACCATCAATGCCATTCATGAATGCTTCAGCGATAAAAACTGGATCAACTCTTCCCGAACACATTACACGAATAACTCTGACATTTGTTGGGTATTGGATTCGACTAACACCTGCTAAGTCTGCTCCTGCATACGAGCACCAGTTACATAAAAATCCTAATATTTTTGGCTCAAATGCCATTCATTCTCCACCTCCATAAGTTGCAATTTCAGCAATAATTTGATCACTTGTAAAATGATGAATGATTATTGCATTTTGTGGACAACTAGCACCACATACTCCACAACCCTTGCAAACAACTTTATTAACTACTACAGTATCTGTTTCTTCATCTTTAGAAATTGCACTATAGGGACAAATTTTAATGCACGCTTCACATCCCACACATAAATCTGTATTAACTTCAGCTGTAGAACCTTCTACTTCTAACATTTCTTTAGAGATGATTGTACTCGCTCTAGAAGCTGCCGCATTTGATTGTGATATACTTTCTGAAATATCTGCTGGCCAATGAGCAGAGCCACATACGAATACACCGTCTGTAGCAAAATCAACAGGTCTTAATTTCACGTGAGCTTCTAAAAAGAAGTGATTTTCTTCTAATGGGACTTTTAGCATTTTTGCCAACTGCTCTGAGTCTTCATTTGCAACGAGAGGCATTGATAATACAACAAGATCATAGGGAAATCCAATAACCTGATTCATAAATTCATTATAAACCTCAATATGATTCTTCTTAATTGTTGGAGGTTTTTCTGGTAAATACTTTATAAACAATATTCCCATTTCTCTTGCTCTTCTATAATAATTTTCATAGGTAACACCCTGAGTTTGAATATCTCTAAAAATTATATTAATATTAGCATTAGGATTTTGCTCCTTGATCAAGATTGCGTTTTTTAGAGCAGTCATACAGCAAATATTCGAACAATATTTTCGTTCTTCATTTCTACAACCAACACATTGAATCATTGTAATATTATTACTGCTAATTGGATTTTCCTTTAATAACGCCTCTAATTCTAATTGACTTATTATAGTCTTTCCGTTATGATTATAATACCCTTCTGGTGACAAAGCTTTTGCCCCTGTAGCTACAATAATAGCTCCTGCTTCAATTTCAATTGTTTTTTTGGTTTGGAGAATATTAACTTTATAATTTCCCACATATCCTTCAATTTTTTCTATAATAGCAGACTTATATACATCAATTTTCTCATGGTTTTCTACTAGATTTCTTGTTTCTAATATAATTGAAACGTCTTCATTAGTAGGATATACTTTATTTAAATATCTGATCAAGCCTCCTAATTCAGTTTCTCTTTCAATTAGGCTTACATTATAATTTTGATTTGCTAAATTTAATGCTGCATTCATTCCAGCAATACCCCCACCAATTATTATAGCTGAATGTATAACACTTACTTGCATTTTTTCTAAAGGTTCCAATAACGCTGCTTTATAGACTCCCATCCGAATAAGATCTTTAGCTTTTTCAGTACCCTTTTCTGGTTCTTTCATATGAACCCAAGAATCTTGATCTCGAATATTTACCATTTCAAATAAATAAGGATTTAACTCTGCTTCTTGACATGTTGCTCTAAATAAAGGTTCATGAGTTCGTGGAGAACAAGATGCAACTATAACACGATTTAAATTATGTTCCTTAATGTTTTCCCTGATCTCAGTTAATCCAACTTCTGAACACGTATAAAGGTTAGCGTCAGCATACGCTACATTAGGTAAAGTTTTAGTATATTCTGTTAACTCAGAAATATCTAACACACCGCCTATATTTGTACCACAATGACAAATAAAAACTCCAATTCTAATATCTTCATCCGCCATTTTTTTTACCCCCTCATTATTATTTCAGCAGCTTTAGCGGCTGCTCCACTTGCATCAACTACAGAATTTGGAATATCCATAGGTTCCCTACAAGCACCACAGAGAAAGATTCCTTCTTTAGAGGATTTTTGAGGCTGATAATTATTTGCCTTAAAAAAGTTGAAATCATCCATTTTAATTCCTAGAATTTTAGCTAATTCTCCAGCATCCTTTTTAGGCACCATAGTAGTAGCTAGTATCACTAAATCAAATTTTAATTGCTTAACTTGTGAAGTATTAATGTCTTCATATATTATTAGAGGATTTTTTTGATCATCTTCTAATATCTTCGCGACTTTTCCCTTAAGATAGGAAATGGAATATTCGTTTTCTCCTCTTTGAATATATTCTCGAAACCCTTTACCAGCTGCTCTAAGATCGATATAAAAGATTGAAGTCTCTATTTCATTATCATGTTCATATGCAATCATAGCTTCTTTAGTCGTATACATACAACAACAAGATGAACAATATGGATTATTTTTTATATCTCTTGAACCTACACAATTAATAAAAGCCAATTTTTTAGGGTCATTTTTATCTGATGGTCGTGTCAAATGTCCACCCAAAGGCCCAGAAGCACATATTAATCTTTCAAATTCCAGAGCAGTTACTACATTGGGATATCTACCATACCCTAAAGAATCAAGAGATTTTGGATCAAATATATCATACCCTGTTGCTACAATGATTGATCCCACATTTAATTCGAATTCTTCATCTTTTTGATCGAAATCGATTGCTTCTCTTTCACATACTTTTTCACAGATCCTGCAAGCGTTCTTGGTGAAAAATAAACAGTTTTCTTTATCTATCGTCATTATTGAGGGAACTCCTTGAACATAATCAATATAAATTGCTCTACGCTTCCTTAGTTTCATATCAAATTCATCATCTACCCTCATTGGACATTTTTCTATGCATTGTCCACAAT
>JAHPYZ010000123.1 GCA_019058425.1 Promethearchaeota archaeon | reverse complement strand
GGGCATTCTCGAATCATGGGTGCTGTTTCTAATTCACCATAGAAAACATTGAATAATTTTGATTTATCGACCTCATTTCCAGATGCTACTCCACAGTAATCAGTTTTTACAAGAAGTTGGGTTGTTGGAAAATTAATACTAAAGGTCTTATATTCAAGAATTCCTTGATTTGTATAATGATTTTGACCTGAAGAAATATAAACAAGGGGAGGTTTAATACCCATTATTCCAACATCTCCTAATGTCTCAAAATTAGGCTGATTGTTGACAAATGCTCCAGCAAGAGTAATTGGGACAGGATAAACTAAAGGGACTTTTCCAAATTTAACTTTCTCAGAAGAAGATAGCGTTTTTATAAAGAAATCATCCATTTGAGTTATTAGCCAACTTTTCAAGGGATCCTGAATTGGCACTTTTTTAAGATCTTTTATATCCTCATATCGAACTGTTATTAATTCGTTGACATTTTTAACTCGATAAACTAGAGGACAGTTGTAGTATAGATTTAATGGATAATTATAATCAAAAGGGAGTTCATAAATTTCGGATCGTTCCATAGTTGAGAGAATCACACCTGATAAAATTGCTTGATGAATGAATATAGCATACAAATAGTCCCTGTTGTAATAATCTTGAAAGATTTGTTCATTAAATAATTGTTTATAAAAATTCCACCATGATTGAAGCAGTCCTTTTTCTGGTCTAATAATTAAACAACCTGCATTAAAGTAAGGCCGAAGCTTGTTATGATCTATGTGTGTTTTCATTGGAAAAACCTGTCCTTTAGAAACATTACATTTTTGATAAATATGTTCCCAAAATGAATCGATTGGTTCATCAATAAATGAACCAATATTTGTATGATGAACTGGTCTATATCCTAAAGTCTTATCATAATCTAAAAGAAAGTGTTTTGGTTCATTAAAAATTATTGTATTTGAACCAAGCCAAGCAAGAAGTTTTGTCTTTTCTTTTGCTAATAATTCAGCAGTTGCAGCAGCACTAACATATGTAATAAATGGAAAATTTTCCTCTTCCTCCCGTGAAAAAGGAATAAGTTCTACATCCAATGATAGAAATATTTCTCTCCTTTTTTTAGGAATACTTTCTACCGGTTTTGGAATTAACACCCAAATTGGATTATCTGACAAAGAGCAGCCAAATTTACGAATACTTGCTGCAAGGAGTAAATCTTTTGGATCTGAACAATCAGACATATATGCGTAAATTAATTTTTTCATCTTTATTCATTTTTAATTTTCATTTTTAAATGAATATAGATATAAAATTGAGTAATTAAATTATACTAATGAAAATAATTCAATAATCAATATTATAAATCAAGGCGATATTGAAATTATTCATTTACTTTAATCTTTTTGATTTCCTCAATTAGAACTGGGATAATTTCATGTAGATCTCCAACTATCCCATAATGAGCCCAATTAAAGATTGACGCATTTGGGTCCTTATTTATTGCAACAATAATTTCAGAATTTTGCATTCCAACTATATGTTGAATCGCTCCAGAGATTCCACAAGCAATATATAATTTTGGAGTTACGGTTTTACCTGTTTGACCTATTTGTCTATCTGGATCTAGCCAATTTAATTCAACAGTTATTCTGGATCCTCCAAGTTCAGCATCTAAAACTTTTGCTAATTCTTCTATAACTCGAAATCCTTCTCTGGAACCTACACCACGCCCTCCAGCAACTATAATTTTGGCATCTTCAAGGTTAACACTAGTCTTTGTTTTACTTATTACTTTTACAATTTTTGAAACTGAATCTTTCTCTTCAAATTCATATTCAATCTTCCTAATATATACCTTTTTTTTCACTTTTTCGGGCATATTAAAAATACCAGCCCTTACTGTTGCCATTTGTGGTCTGCTAGAAGGTGTTCTAATAGTTGCCATAATAGAACCACCATAAGTTGGACGAGTTTGAAGAAGATCTCTAGTTGCATGATTTATTTCTAATCCTGTACAATCAGCGGTTAAACCTGCATTAAGTCTTTTTGCCACTCTTGGAGCAAAATCCCTTCCTGTTGGAGTAGCCCCAATTAATATAATTTCTGGTTTGTTTTCTAAAACTAGTTCAGAAATTACTTTTGTATATAAATCTGAATAGTAATCCTTTAAAATTGGAGATTTAATATAGATAATCTCATCCATTCCATAAAGGCTCAGTTGCTCTAATTTATCATCGAAATCCGATCCTAATATGACAAAAGATAAATAAACTTGTAATAGATCAGCCAATAGTCGTCCTTTACTTAGTAGTTGCAATGATACATTCTGGATTTTCTTTTGATAATGTTCCGCAATTACCCAAACTCCTTTGAATTGAGATATGTCGACTTTTTGAACTTTAACATCCTCACGTACTAAAGAAATCGCTTCTTCAGGACAAGTTTCTATACATGCTCTACATAAAGTACAATTATCTTCTAGAACTTTTGCTTTATTATTTTCTAGTTCAATGGCATCATACATGCAGCTATCCATACAGCTAGCGCAACCAGTACATAATTCTTCATCAATTACAATGCTCAACTAAACAATCCTCTTAGAAAATTTTATCATCTTTTAAATATTGACATAATTTCTTAGCTATATCTTCAGTGGACCCCTCTAACATAATAGGATTCACTTTTCTTTCAGGAAAAAAAATTTTCTTAACTTCAGTCATTGAACCATTTAAACCAATCTTAGAATTATCTGCATTTAAAGCGTTAGAGTCAAGATATACTACATTAGCATTATCATAAGCTTTCATAATTCCTGCCATACTAGGATATCTTGGTTTATTTATATCAATTAAAACTGAAATTAATGCCGGTAATTTTGTTTCTATGACAACAATCTCTGTAGCTCTAAATTTTCTCTCTACAACGATTTTATCTTCACTCAATTCAATATTCTGAACATAAGTGATTTGCGGAATTCTCAATTCTTCTGCTAATTCTGGAGGTACTTGACCAGTATCTCCATCGATTGCTTGAGCACCACAGATAATGAGGTATTTTTCGTCAGGATCAGCCTCATTTATGACTTTTTTAATTGCTAATGCAAGAGTGTGGGAGGTAGCTAATGTATCTGCACCAGCAAATGCTCTATCACTTAATAAAAAACATTTATCTACTCCCATCGCTAAAGCTTCACGTAACACTTCTTCTGCCTGAGGAGGACCCATACTTAGAGCTATAACTTCTGGTTTATATTTTTCTTTAAGAATCAAAGCCAACTCAAGAGCATTTCTATCATTGGGATTGATAATAGATAATACACCTTCTCTTACCAGTGTATTAGTTTTTGGGTCGATTTTTACCTCTGAAACGCCCGGTACTTGTTTAATACATACGAAGATTATCAATCTGAAAACAATACCTCATATTTTAACTCTAAACTCATATAACTTCTTTTGAACCAAATAAAAAATTCTAGAAAAATAAAGTTACCGATAACAAAATAAAAAATTAGAAAAGTATTTTATTATGTCATTATATTTAATTGGTTTTTTTATACTCCTTTTCTTAGTAAGTTACCTGAAATTACTAATCTTTGAATTTCACTAGTTCCTTCATAAATCTCGCCCATCTTTGCGTCTCGAAAATATCTTTCTACGGGATATGCTTTCATTAGACCATATCCTCCATGGATCTGAACAGCACCATGAGCAGCTTGCATTGCTGCTTCAGAAGCTACTAATTTTGCCATTGAACTAGCAGTTCCAAATTCTTCTCCCGTATCATGTAAGTATGCTGCTTTATAAGTAAATAATCGCCCTGATTCTACTGCACATGCCATATCTGCTATTTTCCATTGTACACCTTGGAACCTACCTATAGGTTTTCCAAACTGGGATCTTTCATTTGCATATTTGATTGAGGCTTCTAATGCTGCTTGTCCTAAACCAACACATTGTGCGGCTATCCCTATTCTACCGAAATCTAATATTTTCATAGACATTTTAAATCCCTCTGCGTAATTTCCCAGAATATTTTCCTGGGGAACTCGAACATCTTCGAATACAAGTTCTGAAGTATTTGAGGCTCTCACACCTAATTTATCTTCTTTTACTCCAACAGAATAGCCAGGTGTATCTCCATCTACTATAAAAACTGTCATTTGCCTTCTACTCTCTTTTTCACCTGTTTTTGCTACTACCAACAATGTTTTAGCAATACCTCCTGATGTCGCAAATATTTTTGTTCCATTTAATATATATTCATCCCCATCTTTCACTGCAGTTAATTGAACTCCACCAGCATCGGAACCAGCATTTGCTTCAGTTAAACAAAAAGCGCCCACTTTGTTACCTTTTGCAAGATCTTCTAAAAATCGTTGTTTTTGATCTTCAGTTCCATATTTATAAATAGGATAAGCTGCAACACCATTATGCACAGCAATAATAATTCCACAAGCTGCATCTGCACGGCCAATTTCTTCAATGACAATACTAAATCCTATTGAATCATTATGAAGTCCAGCACCTCCAAATTCTTCTGGAAGGCAAAGACCAAAATAATTCATTTCTTTCATCTTTTTGAAAGTAGTTTCATCTAATTCCTGCTTTTCATCCATTTCTTTTGCTATAGGAATTATATGCTCCTCAGCAAACTCTCTCGTGATTTTTTTTAACATTTTTTGCTTTTCAGTTAAGGAAAAATCCATAATAAAATCAACATATAATGTTCTGTTATTTAAATAAACTATTTTAAAAGAGTAGTTAATAATCCTAATTATATTTTATTAAAATTAGTATTAGGAAATATATCGAAATTAGCTATATTCTGTCACCTTACTAATTTAGCCAGTTTTTTTACACAATTTTTAAATAGTTTTGAGCTTAATCTATTAATTAGTTAATTAATTAAATAGGTTTTTAAACAAAACAAAGTCTACTAAATTTTTAGTTTAAAACCTAAAATTGCCCATTTTAATTTTTAATTTTTAATTTAAATAACTTTAAGGAAAAAAATCATGGAAATTGAGCAAGTTTTTTTAAAACGATTTGGGAGAAATCTCATAAGTTATAAAAAGCTTGAAAATGGTCAGGTTGTAGGCTCAGGTATTCTCAATCCCATTCTAGATAAATTAAAAGTATATCGTCTGATCTTCATGCTTCTCTTACAAGCAAACTTCTATAAACAATATAATAATATAGGGAAATGGAAGGGAAAGTATCAGGTAGCTAACACGTTTGCTCCTCCAGTTGGAAGTAGACCAATGTTTCGCGCCTTAAAAGGATTAATAAAATCTCAGCTAATGCCGTTTCCATCTCCATTAGCAATGACTTTTGCTATAACTTATGATTGTCAATGTAAGTGTGTTCATTGCAGTGCTGGAAAACATCTTAGGAAAAATCAGAAATACCTTTCCACAGAGGAGGCAAAAAAGCTAATTGATGAAGCTCAGAAATTAGGAGTAACTATCATTGCCTTCACAGGAGGAGAACCTTTATTACGTGAAGACCTTTTTGAGCTTATTTCTTATGTAGATGATAAAAAAGCAATGCCTGTAATGTTTACAAACGGAGAATTTCTCACAGAAGAAAATGTAGAGAAATTAGCTGATGCGGGGCTCTATTCAGTTTTTTTGAGTATAGACTCACCTAATCCAGAAGAACATGATAGCTTACGAGGAAAGTCAGGGCTCTTCGAAGTTGCAATCGAAGGTCTTATGAGAGCAAAATCAAAAGGAATTTTTGCAGGATTTTCTTCATATGCAACCCGTTCTGGTGCTGAGAAAGGTATATATAGAGAGTTATATAATTATGCTAAAGAACTAGGGCTTCATAATTTAATGCTTTTTGATTGTGTACCTACTGGAAAAATGCTACATGATACAAGTGAAATGTTAACATTTAAACTAAGGGAAGATCTACATAAATTTTCTGCCGAAAAATTCAGAAAGTGTGAGCTTCCACCACTTTCTTCGCAAAGTTGGCAAAATTCTGTAGAGGCATACTTGTCTGGAATAGGCTGTCTTGCCGCAAATATTCAATTTTACGCTTCTGCGTATGGAGAGATATCTCCCTGCGATTTTTCACCGCTTTCTTTTGGAAATATCCGAAATGAATCTTTAAAAAAGATATGGATGCGAATGGTTAAACATCCCGCTTATAATCACCGAAGTCCATTCTGTCGAATGCAAGATAAAAACTTCCGGCACTTCTATATCGATCCCATTCCTGACGACGCTTATCTACCTTACCCAATCAATAAGTTACCTAGGGTAGACTACCGGTATGAAAATATTTCTCATTCATTAATATAAGCTATTTAAATTCGAAGCATATTATATAAAATTCTAATTATTATTTTTCAGAATTCTCTAATTTTTTACCTTGGATTTTACGTTTTTCTTTTTCTTCACCCAGTAAAAATGATTTGACAGGTTTCGAACTATTTATCGGAGTATTACACATCCAACATACATTTTCTAAATCACTTAACGCACGTGCACAATTTTCACAATAAACTGCATCACATTGGCAAATATAGGAAAAACCTAACACTTCTCCTTTACAAACGAGGCAAATTTTTTTATCTTTATGAACTGTTACTGTTTCTTCCTTTATTTGAGTGGATATACTTAATCCTTTACTAACAATACGTTTTATTTGATTGTTTAATTGGCTCAATTCCATACGTTCACTTATTGGAGCGTTTATTTTTTTTAATCTTTTCCAAGTGTCTAATTTTTTTATCAATTCTTCATGTTCGGTTAAAATAGTTTCAGCTAATCTTCTAAGATTATGTCTTTTCGCAATTTGATGAGCTTGAATTAAAAATCGACGAGTTTTTTTTATATCAAAAACCAGTAATGCTATTCTAGCTTGTAGAAGATATGTCTCACATAGTATATTATATGATTGGTTTTTTTCTGCAATTTCTAATAGTTGATCAATATAAGGTTGAATATCATCCAAAACTTCAAGATCATTAGTTACACGGAGTTCTATTAAATATAGATCACAGAGTTGTATTAAAGCATCAATTTTAAAAGCGCTATCCTCTTCAATAAGATTTTTTAACAATTCTTCTGATTTTGCCCTGTTGTGAGTTCGAGTGCTAGTTTTTAGTACTATTGCTGAAATAAAGCGATAACAATTATCAGTAAAATCATTATCTACTTGACTGTTAAATTTCTCGAACTTCTCTAAATAACTCTTTGCTTGTGAAATATCACCCAATATAACAAGATTATTAATTAAATTTATAGAATTTATCCCGATATACCAGGGATTTCCGATTTTTTCTTGAATTAAATAGGTTTTTTTAAAAATCTCTAGAGATTGCTCAAATTCACCCTGTTCGAAATATATATTGGATATGTTAGCTAAACTTGCTGTTAAGAATTCATTATCGTTCAATTCTTCTAAAATTGGTACACTATCATTATAATATTGAAGGGCACGATCATATAATCCTTTTTGAAGACAGATGTTTCCAAAATTAATAAGATTCAATGCTAAGGGAAATCGAACACTTTTCACATTAACTTCTTCTATAAGTGCTTGACATCTCTCCGCATATTTTAGACTTGCATCCAGATCACCTTTATAAAAGGTAATTACATTTCCTAAATAACTCAAAGATTCGATTATTCCCTTATTATCCTCCAATTCTTCACGTAATATTAAACTCTTTTCTAGTTGCGTTTTTGCTGTAACTCCATCTCCCCTATAAAAAAAAATAAATGATTTACCCACTTCTATTGACGCTTCTCTTTTTATTAGCTCATTCGTTGAAATATGGGGGATATTCTTTAATATATTTTCACTATGTAAAAAATCTTCAAGAGCATCATCTAATCTTTGAAACCTTGTTAATGCTTTACCCTTAAGAATAAGCGCATCAACTGAATAAAGAGCCAATCCCAAATCTTTACTTTTTTGATAAGCCTTTTCTGCGAATTTAAAG
>JAHPYZ010000053.1 GCA_019058425.1 Promethearchaeota archaeon | reverse complement strand
ATGTAGCAAAATCAGCTAAAATTAGTATAGGTACTATATATAAATATTTTCCTAAAGGGAAAGAAGATATAATAAGAAAATATTTTGAAGAGTCAATGAAACAATTTTTCAAAAAAATTAACTTAATAAACATAAACAATGAAAACATTAAAGAATTTCTTAATCATTTTATTTTAGAATTATATAAGAATCACCTTGAAAACAAAGGATACATAATAGCTTTTAGATCTGCTATACAATCTGACAAAAATCTACTTAAGTCACAGAAAGAGGAAGTTTTTACTTTTTTCAAAGACATAGTACAAGAATTGAGAATGATAAATGAAAGCTTTAAGCAAATACCTGAGAATAAATTGGTTGAAATTTTTATCTTTACTTATAATATTATCAATGCGATTTTATATCATCATTTAACTATAATGGAATTATTTGATACCGATGAAAAAATTATTGATTTTCTTTCAAACTTAGTTATTTTTTCTTTGAATTATTTACGAATAAATTAAATCATATTAAAAAAACGTGTTGTGTGATTATCAATTTCCTTCCATCTTTTTAATAATCTCCTGAGGTAATGTTCCTCTGTTTTTCATACGTTTTAACATATCTTTTACTTCAGAAATCGTATTTCCATAAATGTGAAGTGAATTACTGAAATCTAAATAATGACCAATTTCGACACCTAATTGATCAGCTACAGCTTTTTGAATCCTTACCATCCCATTTACATTAGCTTCCCATGCTCGGAATAAATCTCTGCTTCTCCAAGTTGTTTGCATAAGCAATTTCCCCTCTTTTATGCGCATGAAAATCCGTTGTAAACAAGGAGGATCGACGTGATAAGGATCAATTAATGGTCTCCATGTTATTGCTTGTGCTCTACGACTATATGGTTTTTCTCTTAATTTCTGGATTATGTATTCAATTTGGTTAATTCTTGGAAAATTTAAAATCCCTATTGGAAATTTTTCTATACCCATTTTTTCAGAAATTTTTTTGTCTAATTCAATTTTAACGCCATTTTTCAATTCCCATATTTCTGTATCTTCTACACTTTTTATCTTTTCTGCTTTAATTAATTTCTGATGGTTTTTTACAAATTCATTGTCAACAAAATCTACATCATAATATTGATGAATAGTATCTTCAAGAGCAAAAGGAGTATAATTGAATACTCTATCATGATAAGAGTATGGAAAACTCAAACCAGATTCATATAAAAAATGATCATTAACTCCTTCTAAAATTTCTTCAATATACCCACTCTGAATAGAACCAATTAAATAAGTATCTGCCATACATCCATAGACTTCGTAAGAATTTCCAAATTTAGATTTAATTTTTATAATTTTGTCTTTTCGCATAATAGGACTGCTTAATGGATTATCGATTTCAATTAATACTGTTGCATCTTTAGATGGTGGATCTTCAAGCTTGTCATATTCGGTTTTAATATCATCTCCATTGAATAAAACTTGCCCCAAAGCCGAAAGCCACGCGTCTCGAACATTATTTTTTGAAATGAAAAAAACTTTTGCCATTTTTAATCAACTAGAAAGGGAATTTTCAATTTAGATTGATATAGATATTTACAATCAACAATATTAGAATGTAATTGTTAAAATTTTAATAAACTTCTACGGTGTATTAGAAATTTTAAGTTTTCATAACATTTATAATAACCAAGTTTACATTATTTTAATATAAAAATATTCAATAAATTTACTAGGATATCTTTTAAAGAAAAAAACTAAGAATTATAAACTAATAAACAAACTATAGGTTGAAGTATAATGGGTGACGATGACGAAAAAAAGAAAAAAAGTAAATTCGGAAAGAGTTTAAAAAAAGGGTTTGCAAAAGGATTAGGTAAACTAGTGGAAGGAGTTACGGGTTCAGAAGCGGCAGGTAAAGGAGTTAAAAAAACTGTAAAGTCTGGAAGTGTAAAAAAGGGGTTAAAAAAGCAGTTAAAGAAGCAAAAGAAGAAGATTAAACTAAAACGAAAATTCAAAATCTTATCATTACTTTTTATTTTTTATTATAATTATATTTTTAATAATTAGATCATATTAAATTTATAGAAAACATAAATAAAATAGTTTATATTCAAATATGAAGGTAAATCTCGAATTTTCTCCACCATTTAATGAAGTAACAAAAACTCTGTTTGAAACTATTGAATTTGATAAAGAATTAACTTTAAATGAATTAATAGATTTTTTTGGAAAAAAATATGGGAGCAAATTTATTGACTTAATCTGGGAGAATGGAGAAACGGGAAATTTTCACAAGCTTCTTTCTATTATAATTAATGGAAGAAGTTATAGGCATGATAAATTTTTAGAAACTTGTATTAAAGATGAAGACCAGATTGTTTTTATCTATGTTTATTTTGGTGGGTAATTTTTCCTTAACTTAATTTATAATTTCTTATTTAATTATAGTTTAAAGCAAATAAATTAACCACATGCCAAATCCAGTTAATATTGGATTCAAAATATTATCAGAAATGTTCTTTGTAAATGCATCTATAAATAAAAATAAAAAAGTAGCAATCAAACCCATAAGAATAATTTTTTGAATACTTACTGACATCCAAGGATTGTAGAAGACAGAAATTAAAAAAACTATTATAAAGGTCGCAAACCCACCAGCTATGAATCCTTCAACAGTTTTTTTAGAATTTGTTTTGAGATTATGTTTCCCATATTTTTTCCCTATTAGACACGCTACAGCATCTGCTCCAGTAGTTATTAACGCTACTGATGCAAAAATTGGAAAAGGTACAAATAAGAAAGGAACAAAAGATAAAACCAAGGGCGTAGATGCTACAAATGTATGTAATTCACTTTGTTTCATATCCTGATACCAGCGTATAGCCCATTTTGGGAGCATGTAATATCTATTTAATCGTGCTAAATCTGCAACTTGAAACATAATGACAAAACCAAATCCTACAGTGACTATCAACCAGTAAGAAAAACTATAATTATCTAATCCCCATTGAGTTAAAATCCCTAAATCATTAAGAATTGTTCCTAATGTCCAAAAGAAAAATATTACAAAAGTAGTAAACAAATGCAGAAATTTTCTCCCCATTTCGCTCTTTAAATCATCTTTCCAGTTTTTATTAAATTCATCACAGAATTTATTATAATCTCTTTCAGCCATAATCTCAGGATTTCTTTTTGAGATTATAGAATTATAGATCAGCGTAAGAATCCATACACCTATTTCAATTAAAAAAAAGAGAGATGTAAACAACCATAAAAAATTCAATGAATTTTGACTCAAATTAGGTGAATGAAAACGATAAATAAAAGGGAATAAAATTCCAGCTATTAAAAACAATAAAGCGATTAAAATTTCATTTGAAAATAGGTGGTTTTGACTTTTCACTTTTCTATTCTTTATAATATAGCCTAATGTTAAAATAAAATATCCAATGAATATTAGGCTTGTAGGTAAGAAATACATGTTATTAACCTTTAAAGGTGAATAATTTAAAAATTTTTATAGCTTCAGATAGAGTTAATTTCACTCCTAATTAAAACAATAGTAAGATTAAGGAAGAATAATCAAAATTAAGAATGAATCTTAAGAGAACATATGTTAAACTACAACCAATTGGAATTAGGAGATTATCCGATAGATTGACAGGTTTATTCGTGAAAATATCAATAATTAAAAAAATTAATGAAAAAAATACACTCCAATATATTCCAATAAAAAAGAAACAAATTATAAAGGTAACAATCATTCCTGCTAATGATCCTTCCCAAGTTTTTCTTTTATTCCACAAAATATAACTACTTCCGTATCTTATTCCAACTTGACTTGTTACTAAATCACTTATGGAACTTATACCTAAAATGGTAAAAAATACCATTGGAGGACAAATAAAAGCAGCAAACATTTGACCAAGCGCAAAATATAGGTATGTACCATAGTTTTCACTCTCCTTTTCAGAAAGATATAACTTTGGGAAGATGGTAAAAGGAAATGATAAAAAGCGAGATTTACGAGCAAACTCATTAGCAAGCATAAATAAACTTAAAACATAAAAAAAGAAAAAGAGGAGATAATAAAACCACCCAAATGAAAACAAAATCTCTCTCATTGAATTTGGCTCATTTATAACTCTAATATAGACTAATATCATATTATTTTCAGTAGGAATCATTCCAGACGAGGACCCTGTAAAAAACATTACCAAATACAGTCCAATATACCACACAACCAGAAGACCAATGAATATCAATACATGGTTTAGCTTGCGGAGTGTATCTTTTTTAGCCTTACTCCAGAGTTTACGTTTCTCTAACAGTTTAGTATTTAACTTTGAAAAATTTTTTTTTACTTTTTTTTTACTTATTGATACTAAAGCCGTAGTAATTATCATTAACACACTTACAAAAGCAATTGGAATCCCTACAGCAAAAAAAAACAAAGGAGCAATGATTGGTTGAAGCAATATTTCCTGATTCATCAATATTAGAAAAATAGCAATATGAATAAATACAAAAAATAGAGTACAAAAACCGAAAAAATTATTTAAAATATCCGGGTTATAGGAAAAATGAATATAATAATAAATAATAATAATAAATGAAAAAATGATTAATAAAAACCAAATTAGAATGAATTCCATAATTTTAATAACCAAATTTATAATAATTAAATATTTGGTAATTAAAATAAATTAAATATTTGGATTGCTTGTCTTAATAAAAAAGTTAGATTTATGTTAAATTAGCCTTTATAGTCAAGAAGGTGAGAAAAAGTTTGAAAAAAATCATTTTAGCTTCTAAATCAATTGATCGAATTGAAATGTTTAAGCGAGCAGGAATTAAATTTGATACTTATGCGACCAATATTGATGAAGAAAAATACAAAATATCAATTCTGGATGGAATTGAGCTTGTAAAAGAACTCGCTAAAACAAAAGCATTATTTGCGAAAAATAAATTAATAAATAGTAAAGAAAATGCTATAATCGTTGCAGCAGATACTATCGTAGATCTTGAAGGAGAAATTATCGGAAAAGCTCGTACTAAAGAGGAAGCATTCAACATCCTTAAAAGAATGATGGGAAGAACACATAAACTAATCACAGGAATCGCTATTACTGAAATTAATACCCCAAAGATAGTTGTGGATTCAGATACTTCAATTGTTGAATTTCTTGAACTTTCTGATAAAGAGATCAGAAATTATATTAAACTAGATGAGTGGAAGGGACGTGCTGGAGCTTATTCAATAAGAGATAAAGCAAGTTTGTTCATAAAAAAAATAAATGGTTCTTCTTCCAATGTAATAGGACTATCAATGCATAAGCTTTATCTAATATTAAGGGAAGAATTTCAGACAGATTTATTATTAGTTGGAGAAAATTGATGATAGTAAAAGCGTTTTAATTTGAATAAGGAAGCTTTAAAAATAGATCAAAAATTATTTATCTGAAAACGCCTTCCAAACTTTTAAGTCTTCATAAAATTTTAACATCTTTTCAAATCTGGAGATCTTATGGTCATAATATATATGATCAGCATGCTTTCTTTTGTTTAACTCTTTTGCAGCTATAATTCCATTTTTATACCGTGCTATTTTTTCATCAATCACGTTTTTTTTTAATTCATACGATTATTTAAAACACAAAAATATCACGATATTATCTTTTCATAGAAATTGACTATTAATATATTATTTTAATGATAAAATTTTCTTCAAATCTTCTTCATTTACATTTAATAACTCTGAATGAGGAAGTCTCTCGGCAAGTAAACGCCAATTTAAATCTTTCTTGAATATTTTTTTAAACAGTACTAATGCTTTATCTAACTGGTTTTCATTTGATAAAGAAACTGCTGTCCAAAAAGTCATTTCTAAATTCTCTGGAAACATTTTTTGGGCACTATCATATTCTTCAAGAGCTTTAGGCATATTACCTTTCTCTATTGCTAGATCTCCATTGTTCATATGTTCATAAGCACGGAAAACCTTTAATAATCTATTTAATTCTTTCAATGGTTCAGTATGATCCTCGACTCGTAAATCAATATAAGGATCTTCCCATCTTTTTTCCGTTGGGTCTCCAACGACCACTAATAATGCAGCAGATTGTCTACCCCTTATATCTCCCCCAACTGACTCAGCAGCTTCTAGACTCTTAATTATTCTTTCTGGTAATGAAAAATTATTGTGTTTTTCAAAAGCCGTGGCCATAGCAGGCCATACTTCATCAGAAAGCATCATGTTTGCTTGAACAGAAAAATTATCACCAACTTTATGTCCTGCTTGTTTAATACATTTCGATCCTGTATGTGTAGTTACATTCCCTTTAGTATCTAAAATTGCTACTTGTCTAACATCCTTTCCTTCATCGTCTGAGAGTAACTCCTCTATTGCTTCTTCAGGCGTTTTTCCTTGCTTCAAAAGATCCAGTCCGCGTAAACCAAATGATTTATTAACAAGAGATTGTGTAGCAACAACACCAACACCAGCTTCACCCCATGAGACAATACTACCCACCGAAAACCAGTGACTCTGCACACCAACACCCATTTCTCCAGTTTCAGGGTCTCTTGCTACTATTGAGTAAGTATGTACAAAAGTATCATTATTAGTTTGATTATAAATAGGACTCATATTTATAAGATCAGTCAAATTACTAAATAAAATTTTATAATCAAATAAATTTTAAACTAATGATATTTCAGAATGAAAAACATTAAATTCTTTTATAATTTAACACCTTAATTAAATATATTATTTCAAAAGAGATGATTTGTAATGAAAAAACATTATAAAAATGAACAATTGATGAAATTCTTAGTGATTATCGGTGCTTTAGTAGGATTAGCAACATTGATTTTAAGTATTGCAGGATTTGGATATTATGGATATGTCAATCCTTTAGTAGCATTAGATAGGGTCATTGTTTTTATTATTGGCTTAGTCGTCGTGGTTTTAACATTTTGGTGTGCATTAAAACCAAATGATCCAATACCATTCCATTGGCTTGTTTTATTCATATTGGCTATATTACTTGTAGTATTTGGAGCAGGCATTTGGGCATGTGTATTAGTAGTAATTGCAGCTTTAATAGGTTTAATTGAAGATTTATAGAAAATTTGAGATAAATTAAATCTTATATCAATCTTTTTTTTATTTTTTATTTCCGATAATTAAGCATTTTCGAGAAAATAATTAATTATCTCCTCAGAAATATTAATGTCTGTAACTTTTTGCAGGGCTGTAAATCCTGGAATTGAATTAACTTCCAAAATAGTAAGTCCATTTTTACTCTCGATTATGTCAACACCAGCAATTTCGGTTTTAGTTATTTTTGCAGCATTTATAGCAAGGTTTTTCATTTCGTTGGTTAATACTATAGGTTCAGCTCTTGCTCCAGTGTAAATATTTGTCTTCCAGCTATCACTTACTCTATACATTCCAGTTAAAGCTTTATCTCCTAGTACTAAAATTCTAATATCTCGATTATTATGTTCAACAAATTCTTGTAAGTAGAAAACTTGATTTATCTGGCTAAGGGCATAAATAACATTTTCTGCGAATGCTTTATCATTTAATCTAGTTATTCCAATACCTTTTGAACCATATAAAGGTTTTAAGACACAATCTCCTCCTAACTCATCAAAAGCCTCAAGAGCTTTTTTAGGATCTTCACAAATCACGGTTTTTGGAGTAGGGATATCATGATTTTCCAAAAATACTGAGGTTAGAAATTTATCACTTGCTATTTCTAATGATTCTCTTGAATTAATTAGTTTAATATCATATTCTTCCAACGCTCTTAAAACATCTAATCTAAAAAATATTTTTTGAGTTGCTGCAGCCCCAAAACCTCTTACAAGAGCTGCTTTAGGTTCAAGAGATTCAAACTGTTTGTAAAAATTACGTTGGAATCCTACGTCTACCTTAATTGTTGAGGGAATAAAAAAATTAACTTTATAACCACGATTTTCTAATTCATTGGAAAGGATTTGGCATTCAGGATCTCCTGAATTGGGGGTAATTATCATTACATTCTTTTCTTTCTTCGTCACGACTAAAAATACCTTCTTTAATTGCCATTCATAACTTGATGAAAAACTTTTTTGAACAAACTATCAATTTATGAAAATCTTAATTTGTATGAATGAAGTAAAGACAATCAGACTTTTTTATTAAAACATTCTCTTATTAACTTAATAGATTCTAATAATATTAGACTTATATATTTAAGTCATTCTATCCAATTGAAAGAATAATCACCAAAACTTTTTCTAATTACTTCTTAGTAAAATATCAAATAAATTATTTTGGATCTAAAACCCAGCCCAATATATTACTTTGACCAGGGATTTTACCTGTTTGTCTTATAAACTCTTGCAGAATAAATTCGGCTCTTTTTGGGACTGAAATTGAATAAGGAACATGAATCAAATAATAACCATCTTTTTTTAACTCCTTAAATAATTCAACTTTAGCTTTATCTCTTTCAAGTTGTTGTTCCCAGTCAAATTTGTACTCCGCATCGGTCTTATAAATACCTCTTTCTTCATCTCTTACTCTTACCAGCCTTAAAAAATCCTCGAAAGAATAATGTTGTGGTCCTTGATGTTCAACCCCAATTCTAAATTCTTGACTGTTAATAATCACAACACAGAACATATCGAGATGAACATTAGGATACCTTATTGATTCATAATTGGCTCTTAATAATATTGTGGGATTCGGAAGAATCCTTGACAACTGGAAATCATACACAAAAGATGATGATGAATAACCTTGAAACGCTTCTTGGAAAGCTTCAAATGTTTGCTGCTGATCAATACTAGAATAACATTTGGGACAATATTGTTTGACTTTGGTTCTCTGGATTACATTATAAGCCCTCTCAAAAATAAATCCACAATCTAAGTGCCTCCATCTTAGATTAATGTAAATATTTGATTCGGATTTGTAATTATCAGGATCCTGATTCTCGACCTTATACACTTCTAGTAGATCATTAAATTCAGTCTTAGTTAATGGTTTGGTATCATCCTTAAACGATATCGCTTGTAAATCTCTACAACTAGCAAGCTGCAAGACATTCTGGTAATTAAGTTCAAGGGTCTCATAATAACAATAACGACACCCTTCTATGTGATCAATACGTATTGAAAATTCATGACCATCATTTTCTTCACAACGAACATTTACAACGGGAGCGTGTGTCAAGTCGTTATTTTTTAATAATTCAAACCATTGTGTTGAAGTCGTCTTTAAGATTAATCCACTATCAAAACAAGCCTTCCTAATATTATGATATGAAATCCTGATCTTCCCAAAAGTCATATCATACACTAGCTTAGCATTATTAGGATCCTTAAAAATATCTTGAAAAATAATCAATGTATATTTTCTTAAAGTGTTAACAGAAAACCATCCTGTCTCTGACATAAGATCTCCAGAAGAATATAACCTTTCTCCTGTCTTTGAATAATGTTGTAATTGCCTATAAATAAGTCGCCTTAATTTATTCATTTTAGCTTTTGTAGATCTTATATAACTATCCGATTTCCTATCACCCCCCTTCCGCCTACCAACATTAGGATCAATATTTGGGCTTGGTACTTTATCTATACGTCCCATGTAAAAATTACATGTATTATTTAATTTCTTTCTTTTCCCTTTTCGACAATACAAATCGTCTGGGTCATTTTTTTTATTAGACATAATATAAAATTACAAAAATAATCAATATTTATTCTTCTAGCATTAATTCAAATTTTCGCGTTAATTATTTCAATACAAAAATAGAATAAAAATTGATAGACACAGAAGATTTTTTTATCAATCATTCTGCCTTATCTCGGCAAATTATATTGTGAATCCATAGTTTACTGCTCATGGTGTTGACTTTTTGATGATGGTAACTTTAATTTTTTCTTATTTCATATGAGTTTTTTTCTAATTTTAATTATTTTTTCTAGTCTCATTGAAATGTAAATTCAGAGTCTGATTTCAATGAAAATTTAATGAAAAAAGATATAAAAAATATAAATTCATATGATTCCAATGTGGAAAATGTTGTAAAGATTATAAGATAAAAGATCCGAAAAATAAGTGTATAATAAACAGAATTAAATATTCAATTCTCTTTTATTGTCATAATGAGGCATTCAGAAATTGAAAAAATCCTTTGTTACACCCAAAACTGCATCCACATAAATAAAAATGATAAAATTTGTAATTTAAACGGAATGACTTTAGAAACCTTAAGTCCTAATTTCAAGTGTGGAAATTTGAATAATCCAAGTGCGAAAAAAACATATCTTCCCAAACCCGAAGATTTAGATATCTCATTTGATTTAATTCGTATTGGGGATAAAGTGTTTCAAGATGCATTGAAAATTATTACTGATGAATTAAAAAGAATTTTTTCTAATATAGAGGACCTTAAATTAAAAAAAGCTTTGTCTAGTTTAAAAACCCCTTCAAAGGATCATAATATTATTTTTGAACCTAAATTTTTTCATCAATTTGGTCAATTAGATGATATTTTTTTAGCTAAGAAGGCAGATATTCTCTCATTACTTAGGAAATTATTACCTTTTGCAAAGGATAACATTGAATTTTGGTTACCCTTTGATTCAAGATTATATTTTATATCTATTGGAGATATTTATGATTGTCTTATTGAAAATGCAATGGAAAAATATCTTACACATCCAGATAAATTTCAGAATAACCTATTAAATCTTATAAATAATTGGAGAGAGACATTTAAATCAAAAATTTTTAGCTATGAATTGATTATACCTCTTAAGGGATTATTTTTTTCTGATCTGAATTGGAATGAATTAACAGGTAAAAGAGTAGATGATGAGGAAGTCCAGAAATATATGCATGAAACAACATTTCATGGATGGGAACTCAAGAATTATATTATTAATCTAAATAAAACTAGTAAACACTCTTCAATTCAATTAAACCCTCCTCCAATATATTCGATATTTAAGACACAAAAGCAAAATAGTGTGAAATTTAATAGTTGTTATATTAGCACAAAATTATTTTGCCCTATCACTTTTAGAGGTTATGTTAAAGCTCCAAATATTCGAGATAGTAAACCATGGCAATATATCAAGGAAATTAATCAAACATTCTTGGTTTCTGGAATAAAACTAAGACTTGGAAAACCTTTCTATAAGTTTCCGTGGTGGATTTCTAAAATATTAGTTAATGAGATCTCATTTGCTATTCCAGAATGGATGGATGAGAGTAATATGTGGATAAATCCTATAGAACCATTGATTCCAGACTTTTTTGCTATTAATATTGGATTTGACTTGGAAATTGATAAACTAAGATCTTATGATGGAGACGTATTTTTAGGAAAATCAGAAGTCCTAAAAAAGGGAGTTTTAGTTAAAGGAGGATCACTTCCCATGTTTCCTCTCTCAAAATTATCGGAAATTAAGTCAATTTATTCTATATTAACAGATCCTAATTCTATTAATATAAATTTCAATAATAGTCAAATTAAATTTCTTTTAAATAATCTCTTGCGATTAGTGAAGCGAAATTCTCTTGAAGATGCAATTTTAGATGCATGTTTGATATTAGAATCTATTGGATCTAGTGAGAAATCAAAAAAATATCTTATCATCGCCTCAATATTAGCTGATACAACAAATAGATTTGCTAATTTTTTTAAAATGCAATACAATTTATATAACTGCCTTGATAAAGCAAGAAATAAAATAATCCATGGGAGTTCAGAATGGACTAAGGAATACTTAGACCTAGCTAAAACTCTTATATACACTAAAGATCTAAATGATGATGAAATATTAAAAAAAAAGAACCTTGTTCAAGAAAGACTCTATGATAAGATAGCCGAAATTTTAAAAAAAATTATCATAAAAAATATTAATCTCAAAGAGTTAGGTAAAAAGGATAATTTTATCAATATTTTACCTATTAACTAATTTCTTAAAAAAGAAATTAGGTAAATTCAAAAATAAAATTTAATTAATTTGTAAAGGAAATACTCTCTCGGCTTCTTTCACGTCATACTCTACCTCTCATAAACTTTTCCAAATTTCACGTAGAGTAAATGAAGCACTTGAAACTTCTAACATATTTTCATGCAAAGCTTTTAAATTATCTACTGCTGCCGGATGATAAAAATCCTTCTCATTAAAATTTATCGTGATTATATCGCAATTTATTCTATCATTTAATTTATACAATATAATGGATTTTTTTTTTTCTTATCACTCGAAGGGTAAATTCAGAGTTTGATTTCAATTAAAGTTTCTTTGAAAAGTTTCAATAGATCAAATGATGGTTTTGATTATACTTAATCTCCTCTTCACTTCTCTCTAATTTATTATTCATATCCTTAATTGTGTTTTAATAATTGTTTTTATTTATTATGCTATTTATTAATACTCAATGCCATATATCATATCCACAGAAAAGATGAATAAGCTTGGGAATGAAGTTGCCAAAAGAGTCTTTCCTTTTTGTGATTCTATTGATGGAGTTTCAAAAGATCCTAAAGTTCCTCCGAAATTTATAGGTTCAGGGATTTTAATAAAAGATGATGATGATACTTTCATTCTTACAGCTCAACATGTAGCAAAAAGTTTGTTGCAATATGATTATATATTTCATGGTGTTAATAATAAAGGGAAATCCGTTCCTGCTCAACAAAGTTGGGTTGGCTGTCCAATTAATGAATCGGATATTGCAATCATTAGATGTTTTCATGAATTTTTTGAAAGCGGGACAAAAGATTTTTTAGATATTAACCAAATTAGAGAGACCTCTTTGGAGAATGCACTTTTATTTTGTCAAGGGTTTCCAGGGGAAGAACAGGTCAGTATACCATTCCTTAATATTGTCGAATCACACTCCTTGCCATTTATTGGAAAGTTTAGAGGATATTCCCTAAACCAAAATAAAGAACCAATAAAATTTATAATTGAATACCCTAGTGATATAAATCCTAGAGGAATGAGTGGATCACCTGTCTGGAATTTAAACCTTCATAATGTTCCTAAATTTGAAGATTGGGATTATGATCAAATAACCTTTGCTGGAATTGCTCAAAGATGGATTAAGGATTCAAAAGTTTTATTAGTAACTAGATCTTCTTTAATTAGCAAATTTTTGCCGGGGATGATAAAAGAATACAACAGGTTATTCCCTAGGACAGATCGTTAATCAACTTCATATTGCCAATAATAAAAAAAAAGAATTTCCAGAAATTCTATATAAAATAGAATTACATATATTACTAACCCATAGAAGTTTATTTTCTGAGTTTCCATAAAAGGTTGGAAATGCAAAACTAGTGGAAAACGGGAAGCATCTATAATTTTTTACCCTCCTCCTTCCTTTTTCCTATTTTAACTCCCTCCCCCGTGATGTCACCTCTTGGAAAAATGAAAGATAATTTAAGGAAGTTTTGAACGTTGAAATCAGTTAATATGCGGTTTAAAATTTGAAACTTTGATTCTTTTTCCACAATTTTTACATGTAACAAGAGGAATTATACTAGATCTTATCTCTCCATGCTGCATATTCCCTAATTAGGGTTTAGGAGTAATTATCATTGATTTCATTTTATTTTCACTTTAAAATAAATTACTTAATTATTCTATAGCACTAATTTTTAAATAAATTTAAGTTCTTATAAATCATATATGAAATCAATGGATCCTAAAGACGATGAAAAAGAAATTGAGAAATTATCACTTATGCTCAGTAAAATTCAAGATATCTATTACAAAAAAAAAGAACAACTTGAAGAGTTGAAGTCGGAGATTGTTGAATTAAGAGAAGTTTTAAATTTCTTAAATTCACTCTTGTCAGGGAAATCATTTCATAGTGCAGACGAGATTTATTCAAAATCTATGGTTAAAAATGTGAAGGAACCAACTGAAGAACAATATTTTGTTGAAGAAGTTTCAAAAGAAAAAGTAAAGGGAACAAATATTAAAAGAAAAATTTTTTCTAAAAGTATGAATAAAGAAGAAGAACTATTATCAATTTTGAATTTTTATGATTTTAATCGGGTTGAAATTAAAATTATCGAACCAGAAAAAAGGATGATAAAAGAATCTTCTGAAGATTTTGTCCGTATTTTTATCAAAGGAGCTCTTGTAGATATAAAAGAAAAAAATCCAAATATGAGTTTAAAATATGATTATTATAAGAATTCAGGATTAATAGAATACATAACAATATCAAATTTGCAAACAATAAAGGATTACGATGTTATTACGTCAAAAATGAGAGAATTATTAGCTAAAGAAATCAGATTTGATAAATGAAAATATTTTGCCTTGTTTTACATTAACACGTTGAAAATACCTCATATTAAATGGGGGATTTCATATAGTTAAAATTATATTGAGATAATATATTGTTTAATTAAAATAGGAAAAATTAATTATGCAGTAATTCTTATTTTAGTTAACCAAATTACCATATGGAATGTATTAATAATGGCAAAGAAAAAATCTTGGTTACAAATGCCAAAAATCCACTCAAAGTTTCATGACGAAAAACTTGAGAGTGTATTAATTGAAAAATCTTTAGAATTTTTAACTGGTGAAAAAAGTGAAGCACCTTCTTTTCTATTTCTTTCCGGAGCTTTTTTTGATGTGAAATCATTTGCATATTCAGGATTAAGAGCCTGGAAAGGTGCTGTAAAGCCCTCAGAAGACAATGGGGGGAGAAGACCTGTATTGGAAGCCACTTTTGCTTCTTTATCTGTATATTTAAGTTCTTTACTAGCGCTCCAAGCAGATTTTTATTTCGCATATGATGAAATTAAGGATATATTATTGGAAAAGAAAAGAGAAGATCTCTGGTCTATAGTTTCAGAAAAATTACCATTTATATCTATCCCACCTAAGGAAATGTATGGAACACAAGTATCTCCAATATCTCCATACTTTGTAATCAAGCAAGATGATGAATTAACACTGGGAGAAATTTATCCTTCAGCATATCTTTCTCAAATCATAAAGAATATTAAAACAAGGTTTTTTGTGTTTTTTCAATACCAAGGATATTCTGCTTTTGGATTTTTCAACACATTGCCTGAGATTACTAAATTCGGGTTCGAGGAAAACGCTAGAGATTTTAATGGAGAACCTACAGCAGAGAATCTAATCAAATATTCAAAGAATGCAAAAAACGTAAAAGAAATATTAATAGCACTTATTCAAGCTCATAATAACGCTTTACTTGAACAATTTTTAATACCTGACTATGAATTATTATTAAATAGATTACTGGAGGGAGAAGCATAGTTGGTTAATATCGGTTTATTAGGAGATGTATCCGTAGGAAAAACAAGCATCCTTCGTTTATTTGTGCGATATTTAAAGAAAGGAGACATTGAGAAAGTAAAAGGTGGATTAAAATGTTCTGTAGTTAAGGCAGATTTTTCAGGTGAAGCTACAGTTCCAGGAGGAGAAAAGGAGGACGCTCTTAATGAAAAAGAAACTAAAACAATTCACCCTAATAGAATCGTATTCAGGGAAGATGCATCAAACAAAGCGCATACTATATTCGCTCCAGGAGGTGATCGAGCGAGAGCGGTAGTGAAGATGGGAATTATTACAATTTCAAGAATTGCAACCCAGATTATTGCTGTATTTTCACTTGATAGAGATCTTGAACCTCAATTTGAATTTTTCAATGATGTTAGGTTTTTTCCAGATAAAATATATGTATGTATAAATAAAATCGATTTAGTTGAAGGGGATAAAGAGAAAAAACTTAATGAGGTAAAGACTCAGATTAATGATTTCTTTAAAGCTCGAAAAATAGCCATCAACGATATTTTTATAACCTGTGGTGAGACTGTAGAAGGATTTGCAGATGTAGAGACATATAATAATCAAGTAGCAGAAATGATTCTAGAAATAACGACTAAACATTAATTTTATACAACCATAGGGTTATCTCATTTTAATTTTTCATTTTTAAATATTCTCACATAAAGATATATGGAAATGAAGATGCTTTATTAGCTAATTAATTATTAATCAAATTACCAAAATTTTTTTTTTTGGTTTAAGTAATAAAAAACTATAAAAATGACTTCAAAGAAATTACTGATAAATATATTCGAAAAAGTTATAAAAATATATAGTTTTTTTGTACTGTATAGTTCTATAATATGGATTGTTTTATCTCCAATGCTATTTTTAATTGGAGGTTTTTTTGCATTTCTTAATCATTTTTATGGGATTTCTTGGTTTTTAGCAGATCCAACAATATTCAATCCACACCATATAAATCTTATGACATGTTGGTTAAATTCTAGTTTAATAAACTCTTTTTTTTACTCAAATATTTGGATAATTTTAATGTTTATAATATTTGGAATTAGTCTTTTTTTTTTCATTATTTCTTTAGGAAATCTAGTAATTGGAATTAGAAACAGAGCTGGATTAGTACAAGAAGGAATATATAAATATATAAGACATCCTCAAAATCTAGCTATTATTATCATGGCTTTTCCACTATTCTTAGTTAATGGGTTTCCAATAAACTTGGTTGGTGGATTTAGGTTGGGAGATTTAGTCACGTGGATTCAATTTATTTTCCTCATGATTATATATTCTGATTTTGGAGATATGAAATTAAGAAAAAAGTATCCTCAAGAATTCCAATCATACTATGAAAAAACTGGATTTTTTTTTCCAAGAATCTTACCTTATCGATTTAGCTGTTACTTTTCTGCTATTTACAATAAAAAGTTCAGGTATCCTTTATTAATCTTAGTTTATATTTTATGCATTTTAATACTTTATCAACTTTTTCTAGTTTTGCCTTTTACTTGGATAACTATGTAAATAATAAGGCTAATTCAAAGATTCACGATTTCAAGAATCGCTACTCAGATCATTGCTATATTCTCACTTGACAGAGATTTTGATCCACAGTTTGAATTCTTCAATGATGTTATATTTTTTCCAGATAAAATATAAGTGTGTATAAACAAAATCGATTTAGTAGAAGGGGATAAAGAGAAAAAAACTTAATGAGGTAAAAACAAAGATTAACAATATCTTTTAAGCTTGAAAAATAGATGCTAAGGTATTGTTATGACCTGTGGGTGAGACTGTAGAAGAATTTGCAGATGTAGAAAGGTACAATAGATAGTAATAAAAATGATTCTAGAAATCACTACTAAATATTAATTTTATACTAATTTTAAATTACTATCATATCTCATTTTAGTTTTTCATTTTTAAGGCAATTTTTAAAAATAATTTTTCTAAATCTAGTAAATATCCAATTAATGGAGTTAAATTCACTTTATTCAAATTCTTATCAAACAACACAAATCCCATCTTTTTTAATTCCTTAATATCTTCAATCACTCCTTTCTTTTTTCGAATTTCAATTATTTTTTGAATGGTAGTCTCTCCAGAACTACCAATACAACATATCAATGTGCAAAATAATGTAGCTGCTAATCTAGGGTTTCCCTCAAATGGATTTGCTGAAATAATTTCAGTTGTCTCAGAATCAAAAGTTAAATACCAATAAGAATTCAGAGGATTAAATCTTATTTGAAGACCTATAGGTTCAAGATAATTAGATGCGCTAGTAATTAAATTCTGAAAATAAATCAGTTTATTCTTATCTCTAACATTTAATGCATTAAGGATTTCTTTTTTAGTCGATCCTATTATTGAATTATTTTCCTTTTTACTTAGTAAATGCATTAAAACACTCATTTCATTCATTTTTTAATCATCTCTTCTACAAATATATAAAATTTGTTTCTTTTTGATATTTTAATTTCCCTAACTGGAGAAGGTGTAAAAGATATACAAAATATTCAAAAACTTTTATTTGATTCTCCTCACCATCGAAAATATCATCATATGAACATGGTAATTTATCATTAATAGAATCAAAAAACTTATTCATTTTCTCCGTGAATTTTTTATCATGAATTTCTAATAAAAATTCTTCTTTCACACTAATTCTATCAATAGGTTCAATTTTTAATGGTTCCCCTTTATTAGCAACTAACCGTTCTCTTGAATATTCAAGAAAGTCAAAAGAAAGTGTATTGATAGTAAAAGGTTCTTTCCAACAATCTCCTAATAATTCAATTATTTCAGTATCCTTCGGATTTGTCTTTAAGTAACTCAAAAATATGTCTTTATTATCTAGATAATTAAGGAATCTCTTTAACTCCTCAAATTTTTGACTAAGAAGTTGAAAAGCATTCATGTATGTAGTTGAATATCTATTAATGTTATGGATATTAAGAGAATCTTTTAAATTCTCAAAAATTGGCACTAATTCAATATCTAAAAGTGAAACTTCTCCAGAAAGGACTCTAATTTTAATATCTTCGATTATTTTATTTATTTCTATAGAAAAATCTTGATACTCCATATCTAATCATATTTCATTTTCTTTTAACGATTTTTGGTTTAAATACAGAAGAAATTTCATTCTTTCCTACTCTAGCAATTCCAATTAGTTTTTCAGCTAGTAAAAATAACGAATTTGAAGATTTTGGTAAAAACATTAACAATTGTATTGGGTTTTGTTCCAACGTTGCCTTGATTAGTTGATATGCTACTTCAGAATTCTTTTCATCTAGAAACATACCGGGTTCATCAAGTAAACATAATGGAGAAGGCTTAATTTCTTGAAGGGATAAAATTAAGCATATGGATATTAAAGAAACTTGCCCTCCGCTAAGAGCTGTAAATAATTTTAATTGTTCCTTTGAAGTAGCTGCTTTAATATTAACTCCAAGATCTTCAAAGGTTCCCGTCAAATCTAAAGTACAATAAGATTTTACTTGAGAATCTTGGAATTTTTTATTTACTCTCTTTTGTAGATTTTCAAGCAAACCACCGAATTTTTCATAATAGGTTTTTTCCATTTTCTTTTCAGTTTTAATTGCTGACATAACATCCTTTTCCAAGTCTTTTTGATTTTTAGAGATTTGCTTAAGAGATGATAATATCTGATCTTTTTCAATCAGAATTGAATCATCAACGTCCAAATATTTGAGTAGTTCTTTATCAATACCAACGATATCGTTTTTGATATCCTCTATGGGTCTTGTCTTAATTATTTCTTTTAAAATCAAAGGACCAATTTCAGAGTTTATTCTTTCTAAATCGCTTTTCTTCGAATCTAGATCTTGATTAAGGGAATTTAATTTAATATTTTCTTGTTCAAAAGCTATTGTAATTTGAATAGAATTCCGCTCTATTTCTCCTTTATTATTTTGTATTAATACAATTTCACTTTGTAATTCTGAAATCTTATTTTCAGTTATCTCAAGTTCTTCTTCAATATTTTCTAATTGCCGATATGTGTTGAATGCAGTTGTATCTGCTTTTTGAAAAGCTTGTTTCTTTGTTTCATACTCTTTTTGAATTAAATTATTTTCATTAATATGATTATTTAGATTATCTTTCACTTCTTTTAAGATATCTGAATTTGAAACTAACTTCAAATCCCATTTTTTCTTATCTTCATTAAGTATGGCTAATTCTTTAGGAATTTCCTTTATCCTATCATTCCATTTAAAAAATTCTGGGTCAGTTTGAGCTTTTAAATCATTAATCTGGTGATCTAAATTTATAATTTCTTCTTTAAGGAACTGATTAGTTTTTTCCAATTCATGCATTTGATCATATAATTGGTTTTTCTTTGAAGTGATTCTCTGTTTTTGGTTAAAATTATAAAGAAGATCATTGAAAGATTCTTTTTTTTTAAATATATCTTGCTGAATAGTATCTATCTTAGCCTGTTCAACTTTTAATTCAGAAATTTTATTATTCAATGATTTTAATTCAGACTCTAGAACTTCAGATTGCTCTCTTTGGGTACCAGCACTTAATAATCCTTTCAATCTCTTTAAATAAGGAGTTTCATATACATATTTATAAGAAATTATTTGTTCTCCTTTTAATGTAACACACTTTCCTTTGAAATTAAGAGAATTATAAAGTTCTCTCCCAGAATGATAATCTTTTACAACAAGACAATTCCTTACCTTCGAGTATATAACTTTTTTAATATCAACATTATCATCGTTAATCTTAATTAACTCAGCTAAATATCCAAGTACACCTTCAGCTGTTATTTTTATCATAGGTTTTATTTCGATACTTTTAGGTAGATAAATATTACAATATGCCCCAAATTTTTCTTTTAGTCTTTTTAATAAATTTAAAGTATCCCAGTCTTTTGCAACAAAACTATAAAGTAATTTTTCACCAAGAACAGATTCAATGGCATAACTTAGCTCATCTTGATATTTTAAATAATCAATAATTGGACCCTTTACTCTTAATCCTCTTTTTTTAATCTCATCTTTAAGAATGGATATATTTGATGGAAGTATTACCTTCCGTTCTCTAAGTGAAGCTTGTAATACTTTTAACTTTTTTAACTTTTTAGATTTCTCTATAGTTAACTGGTTCATTTCAGAATCAATTTCATATACTCTTAATGATGCCCTTCTTAATTCTTTATCAAGTTGAGTTAATAGGTTTTTTGTAGGATTTTCTAAGAACCATTTATTTTTTTCTAATTTATGTTCAATATCCTTAAAACTTTGAAAAAGTTGATTAATTTCACTATTAAATCCTTTAATTGATTTTTCATTCTCTTGAATTCTTACTAATCTCTCTTTTTTTTCAGAATTTAATTGATTGTAATTATCCAAAAGAGTCTTGTTTTTAGTTATTTTTTTTATTAATTGGTCTTGTTCTGTGATTAATTTATCAATTTCTAGACTAATATTCTTGCTTTCTCTTCTTACTATCTTATTTTCATTATCTAAACTTTCTTTCTGTTTCTTGAAATTATTGATTATCTTAGTATTTTCGTTGATTTTTCTTGATAATTCATCTAACTCTTGTTTAGCTAGAATCTTATCTTTTTGCCAATTTTGGATCTTTGTGATTAACTCTTGCTTTTTATAAGCTAATTCTCCCACTTTCTCAGATAACTTATTTATGTTTTGTTCCTTTTTAGAAATTTTATTAGATAAAAGTTCTATTTCTCTATCTGATATCTCTTTTTTTTTTCTAATACCCTCTATGACTAATACCACATTTTTAATCATATCTTCAATATTTATGATCTCTTTTTCTAATTTGTCTTTATTTGCCCATAATAGTTCGTCATTAAATTTTTTTTTAATTTCTAATAATTCATTTTTTTGTTTTAAACGTTCCATTTTGGGATTTAATAGCTCTAAGCTTATATTTAAAATGTTTTTTTTGCTTTTTAATGACTGGAGATCTTTATTTAAATTTAGAACGTTATTTTTCTGTAGTAATAGTTCTTCTCTTAAACCTTTTAATCCAATTCCTTCCTCTAGAAACGAGCATAATTCAGTTGGTTTCAAATTTTTAATTGCGTCAATTTTTCCTTGACTTACAAAAGCAAACTGATTATCTGGATTAATATTAATATCAGAAATTAATTTTTGGATTTCTTGAACTGAGGCTTTTTTAAATTCTTTATCATGCAATTTCTTTATTTTGAAGAAAGGAGATTGTCCCCTAATTACATATCTTCTTATTTTTAATATTTTTTCATCAATCTGAATATGAATCTCGACCATAGCATGGTTTTGTCCATTTCTAATAAAGCTTGACCATTTCTTATATCGCTCATCTCTTTCATTACTCCCTAAAGCGAATTTTATAGCTTGAAATATTGATGTTTTTCCACTCCAATTTGGACCTACTATAATCACGAATTTTGATTTACCAAAATCCACCTCATCTTTCTGGAAAGATAAAAAATTCTCTAAAATGACTTTGTTAATAAAAATCCTTGAATTCTCTATAAGAGAGATTTCATTTTTTTTCAAGTTAGAATGTGATCGAGTAGACATTATTACCTCAATTATTATTAATTACTTTCCAAAAGCTTGTTTTATTAGATCCACTCGTTTTTTAGCTTTTTCCAGGTTAATCTGGGCTTTATTTGGAGAATCATTTAATAAAAAAGGATATTTTGCTAATATTTTCCTATCATTATCTTCCAAAGGCTCTTTCTTACTTAACTTATCAATAATAAGTATTAGTTCAGTATAATTCTTAGAAGCCGCATTTTCATATAATTGATTTAACATAAATTCTGAAATATGAGACTCTCGAATTTCACTAACAAAACTACTGATATCTTTTGAGTTTTCAATTATGTTAATTTTTTGAATCGGAGAGAGCTCATTATCTTTAATAGACACAGTGTTTAGTCCTAATTTTTGTTTTTCTTCTGACGTAGCAGTTATAGAATGAGGTAAATATTCGCCTGATTGAATTAAATCAATTAAAATATCTGTTATTTCATTGCTCGTTTCATTTAATTCCGAATTTAAAAAATGTTTAAATATTCCAACTTTCAGTAATTGATTAATGTCATTTACTTCCCAGTTTTCTGTGTAATTAACAATATCAATAACATCAAACACAATTCTAGAATTTTTTTCCAAAAAGTCTTTTAATACGGTTTCGCGCTCCACTTTATTCAATAAAGGAATTTTAATAAAAAGATCAAATGTTTCATAAATTTTGTCTGAAACGAGTTCAATATTTTGTATATCATAATTAATCCATATTAAAATTAAATTTTCATCAACAAATTTAAAATTAGACCTATTTCTTTCTACAACATTTAAGAATATTTCTAGTAAGTTGTTGTCTTTAAATTTATATTTAAAACCGGTTTGCTGATTAATTACTAATATCATTTTATCACTAGTTTTATCAGAATTATCTCTTATAGAATCCACATCACTTTCCTTTGCTACATCTTTTCCAAAAGCTTCTAAGATTGAAAAAAAGGTTTTTAAAAACTTGTCTGGAGCATTAAGAACCTCAATTTCATTAAATTCAATAAGATCTAAGTAAAAATTTTTAGCTATTAGCTTAATATAATCAACAATGTCCGTTCCAGGATTCACATTAATTAAAATGGCTCCTTTTGGCGTTAAATAACCATTCAAAAGATTATCTTCATGGTTCGATAACATTACTTTGAGAAAGTTTATAACATCATTATATTTATCTCGATAAAAAATTTTATCTTTATTGATATTGATCTCTGAAGGTTTTATTACCCGAAAATATTTTAAAAATCCCGGAATATCATTTAAATCTTTCATTGAAAATTTTCCTAAACATATGTGGTATTTTTTGAACATTATTTACATGATATTTTACACATATATATTTAGCGGTACTGTTAGTTTACGATAATTAGATCTCCGACAAAAACCGTAAATTTTATAAAATCGTTTTTTTGAAGAGGAACTTTAATAAGAAATTTTAGAACAATATTTGATAAATGATTTGGGACTTTAAAGCACAAAATTTTACTTACTAAAGATTCATTAACCCTTCCAATATATGGTGATGAATTTTATAAAAAAATTAAATCCTACTTATAATAAATCTTGGTAATTTCCCTTCATTCACAAGAGTTTTTATTAAATTAGGCATGCTATTCCATTGTTGAATACTCAGGTTGAATTCTTCTTCCGTAATATCTTTAAATTGGGCTGCTCGATAAGTTAACATTGCTAAAGAAGATGTGATAAGATGCTTTACTTTGTTACAAGGAAAATCATCGCATTGAGCACAACTTTCAAATCCTTTTTCTCGTGCACAAGGTCGAGCTTTGCATTGCTTATCAGCTATTTTATCTCCTTTACTCTTACATCCCTCACAAACAACATTCTCTGCCGTATAATTTTCATGACCAAGATATTTTCGCCATGTATCAACCATTTTTTGTCGAATATAAACATCATCAGATCGAGCTGCACATAAATAACAATTATAACCACAATATCCAATCATTTTTTCTTC
The DNA here is from genome assembly GCA_019058425.1 of Promethearchaeota archaeon. GTDB lineage: Archaea > Asgardarchaeota > Lokiarchaeia > Sigyniarchaeales > SOKP01 > Loki-b32. The sequence goes on along the minus strand of JAHPYZ010000053.1, from coordinate 9,789 downwards.
AATTTTAGTCATATTAGAACTCCTTAGAACAAAAATCTTTATTACTTATTTAATATTTTTAACTTGCTGGGAAATGCTTTTATATTTAGTCAATTTGGAATATTTTGTCTAATTTCCAAATGAATGTTTTAGTTTGAAAAGAAATAGAAGGTTAATTGATTAGAATTATCAACCTAAAATATAATTAAAGAGATCCCTAAACATTGATCTCTATTTACCATATAATTTTATTACCATAGAAGTGATTGCAATTTCATCCGTAACTGTTAAAAAAACATTCTCAACAAGCTAAATCATTAATATTCGGACAATTTTTTAATTTCTTCTTGAAATTTTGTGAAATTAAATGGTTTTTCAATAAAACTGATTGCTCCTGATTTCAATGATTCCTCTCTAATGGAATTATCTGCACTAGCAAATACTATCTTGCTTTCTTTATCTTGTTGTAAAATTTCTTTCATAACATCTAAACCGTTTTTAAGTGGTAAACGATAATCCATTATTATTAAATCGGGTTTAATAGAAAAATTATTAAATATAGTTATTGCTTCTTCACCATTTGAAGCGCATTCCATTACTTCATGTCCCATAAATGCAAATAATTCACAATATATCTTCCTAATTATATTATCATCTTCCACTATAAAAATTCTCATAATTTAAGTCCACTTGCGGAAAAGTAATTATAAATTTACTACCTTGAGAATAATCAGAAGGAATTTTGTCTTCAACAGCTATTTCTGCCTTATAGCTTTCTAATACTTTTTTTACCAAGCTTAATCCTAATCCCATTCCAATTGTACTTTTTTCTTTTGAAAATTCTCGGTTGAAGATTAACTTCTTTTTATAATCTGGAATACCCTCTCCATTATCTATAAATTCTATTTTAATATAGTCTTTAGAATTATCTTGATATTGAGAGATTTGAATATTTATTTCAACTAAAGTGTTATGATTATGTATTATTGAATTCATCAGGATATTATTTATGATAAAATCAATTAAATCATCTGCTAAAATATAGATTTCTTCATTAAATGAATTTAAAGATATATCTACATCTTTGTTATTGATTATTCCTTTAATATCTCGACAAACATCCTTAATCTTGCAAAATAAATTTATTCGAGTCAAATTTTTACCTGCACCTTCAACTTCAGATATTTTTCTTACGTTTTTAATCAATGTTGTTCCACGAGAGATTTGTATTTTCATCTTATTAACTATATCTTTAAGTGATTCATTTTCTCCTTTCGTCCCTTCTTTTAAATGATAAATTTCTAAAATATTTAAAATCCCATGAAGTATATTTCTCATATCATGTGTAAAAAGGTCTTTATAGAAATTCTCTCTTTCATAAGCCTTCCGATAATTTTGCTGTGATTCAAAAAATTTTTTTTCAATTCTTTTCATCTCAGTAATATCAACAAGAGCAGTGATTATTGCTGGTTTGTCGTGGTACCGAATAGATTTTTCATTAGTGTAAACCCATTTTAATTCACCAGTCTTAGTATATATTGGAAATTCTGTAAACGTGTATACATTTTCATCTCCTTTTAGATGAATTTGAAGCCGATTTATCACTGTTTCTCGATAGTCTGGATGGACCTTTTCTATAAATTCTGAATAATCCCACCTAAGTAATTCCTCAGGCGGATATCCAACTATCATAGATAATGCTTTATTTACATATACTATACTGTTTTCTTGATGAATTGCAAATCCTATAAACGTATTCTCTAAAATTTTTCTAAAAAGATATTCTGATTCAGAGATCCTTTGCTCTAATTCTTTTCTTTTTGTTATATCTAAAATGATTCCTTGATAATGAGTAACTCTACCTTTTTCATCCCTCCTAATAAAAGTGCGATCATCAACCCAACAGATTTTTTTATTTTTCGTAAGAATTCGATATTCTTGAGTAAATTCTGAAATATCTGAATCAGCATAAGTTTCTACTTCATTTTCAATTCTTGTTCTATCATCAGGATGAATAAGATCAGCATACAGGATTTTTCTAGATAAAAATTCATTTGGTTCATATCCATACACCTTAATATTTTCAGAAACAAACTCAACCGGCCAACCTTTAGAATTTTTCCAAAGGAATACAACAACAGGACTTTTATTTATAATTTGAATTAGTTCTTTATTAAAATCACTTAGCATGAATCAATACACTCAAATTCTTATGAAAAATAAATAATAGTTATGTTATTAAAATTTAATCTTCTTGTCAAAAGAACTAGTAAAAACTATATAATCCCAGTAAAAATTAGAAAATTTGATTTATTTCATTTCTTATTGATAGAATAAGATTTCTCTAATAGATTTAATTCAAAAACTTCAGAAAATAATACTTGATATTCAGTTAATTTTGTTTTTACAAGTTCATAATGTGTAAATTTTCCTTTTTTAAAACTTTTTATAAGCCCAACACTCTCAAGAATTCGAAGATGATGAGATATAGAGGGTTGTGATTTATCTAAGATTGCCTCTAACTCACAAACGCAATGGTCATTATTTTTTAATGTGGTAACTATTTTTAAACGTTCCTTATTTCCTAATGCATAACAAAATTGTGATAATTTCTTAAAACTATCTTTGTTTTCTAAATTACTTCCGAAATCTTGCAAATTATGGAAGTATGTCTTAACATCTATTTCATACATATCAACACAACCTTCCAGGGAATTGACTATTTCAATAGCACGTCTTCTATTAATAAAATTCACCAATATGATTAAAACTATTAAATGATTTATTATTTTAGTATTTTTTAATTATAATGTATTTATTTTGATATAAATATTTTACTAAACTTTTTAAATCCAAATATTTTTATTTGATGCATTTCATTAATATCTCAAGCTTTATAAATATAAAACATATAATAAATAATAAAAAATTTTTGAAGACAGATGAGTGTTTCAGACACAGAGGAAATAGCAATAACTCATGAGGAACAATCTAAAGATCTTGGATTTTTTGAGAAATACCTTACTTTATGGGTTGCATTATGCATTCTCATTGGCATTTTATTATCTATTTATGTCCCAGGAATAAGTCAAGCGATCAATTCGGTCACTATAGGGCAGATTTCTATACCCATTGGAATCTGCTTATTCTTAATGATGTACCCTGCAATGTTGAATCTACAGGTTTCAGAGTTAAAAAAGTTAGGTAAAAATCCTAAACCCATAATACTAACGATAATATCAAATTGGTTAATTGCTCCATTTATAGGTTTGCTTATGGCTCGTATATTTTTACAAGGTTATGAGCAACTAATTGTTGCCATTATATTACTAAGCTCAAGTCCATGCACAGCAATGGTGTTAGTATGGGGATGGATGGCAAAAGGTAATCAAGAGCAGAACGTCGTAAATACAAGTCTCAACACAATAACTATAATATTTGGTTATGCGCCTATGGTAGCATTTTTAACGGGAATCCAAAATATACCTGTTGATTGGATTCTATTATTAGTCTCAGCTTTTGTATTCATTGGACTTCCCTTACTGACAGGAATAATTAGTAAAAGGTTATTAATATCTGCTAAAGATGAAGATTGGTTTAACAAAACTTATAGACCGATAGTTGGAAAAATTTCAATCGTCGCGTTGCTTACAACATTAGTAGTCCTTTTTTCAATGAATGGAGAAGTGCTAATTCAGAATCCAGATCTATTACTACTAGTGTCAATTCCTTTACTATTGGGATTTTTAATAGTAGTAGGTTATAATGTATTAATGACAAAACTTTTTAGATTGAAATATAGAGAAGCAGTTATCACGGTGATTATTGGATCATCTAGTCATTTCGAAATTGCTATTGCTACAGCCATTGCTATGTATGGGATAGGATCTTTTGCAGCTTTAGGCACTACTATGGGATTGTTCTGGGAAGTTCCAGTAATGCTTTCAATTGTATATCTAGGTAAGTTTCTAAGGAAAAGAGGTTTTTGGAAATCTTAATATTTATAATCAGTAAAAAGAATTATCAATTTAATAATCGATACCTTGAAAACTAAACAGAATTTTGATGAATAACTATGAATGAAGATGATATGGATAAACAGATTGCAGAGATTATAAAGGAAGCATTAGTAGAGATGTCTCATTCGAGTTATAACCTCTCAGAATCACATTGTAATAAGGATAGTCATGATTATGCACCCAAGCATATTCATTGTGGAACTGATAAATGCAAAGGACTTCATCAAAATGAGTAATATTTGGATGTGATAAAGATTAGCGAAGAAAAAGAGTTAAAAAAATTAAAAGTAGAAATCTACGTCCCATTAGACGCGTGTGCATGTGAATGGGATAAATTTATGAATCGGGTATTTGTTGAACTGACACCTTATATTAAACATATTGACTATGATACAAAGAATCTTAATTCAGAAGAAGCAAGACAACTAAATTTGCATAGTAAATGTGTTGTGGTTGATGAAGAGAAAAGATTTTCCTCAACTCTCGCACTTAAAAAAGAATTACCGAAACTACTTAAAGCTAAAGGTCTTATCTAACCTTTAAAACTTTTATTTTTATAATTTATTGAGGTGATTATTAAAATTAAAAATATTAAATTGACTATTTTTGCTCCAGATCCAGAAAATAAGTTATCAAATGGGCTCGACTTTAACTTAAAAATTGCTGACAATGGCTCAATAGTAGACACCTTGAGTAATATAGATGAAATCTATTACAATAATCCTGAAAAATCCATTTTTCCTATTTATAAAGGATTGATTCAAAGTTATCTTCAACTAATATGGGACGCTGAAGAAAATATAATTTACGATGATTGTGCGGTAAATGCTTACGGACCAAATAAAGAATTTATGCCATTACACGATGATATTAATTTTAATTTATATTCTGATAGTGAAATAACTATTGTAGTCCATGCAGATTGATGAGCTGATGTAATGAAAGAACGATTAGATTATGGCAAATTTAAAAGAGTGATTATGAAAACTTATGGAAAAGACAATATCAGGTTTGCCCATTATTTTAAATCTAAAAAAAGCTTATGAAATTGAATGAGATCTTTTAATAAATGTTAGTAAAAGATTGACAAAGGATTGCTTCCTATATACTAAATTTAGTTTAAAATTAAAAATCTGTAAAAAAGAAGTTCATATAAACGATGATACATGATAAAGAAAATGTAAGCTATTTATTTTATATACCTGAAATTCTACGAGAATCCAAATGATAGTTTTTTTCAATAGGAAAGATGTGGAAGATCTTTTTGAAGTATATAATATAATTTTTGAACCATAGGTTTTTTTCAAGATAATATTACGAAGTATGTATAACATATTTAACAAAATCAACAATACTTCCAAAATTTTTAATCTTTTCAAAGTTATTTAGAGGGTTCTTCTGAAAATTAAAAAAAAATTGTGCGATTTACGCACTATTTAGTTTGAAAAAATTGATTCAAACAGACTATATTGTTGTATTTACCAATTGTTCTTTTAATTGTTCTGCTAGAATTCCCAATCTACTTGCAGTAGATGTGATTTCCTCCATCGAAGCGGTTTGTTGTTCAGATGAAGTACTTATCCCTTCCATTGAAGTAAAAGTTAATTCAATATTATTTAAGATATTTTTAATCTTATTACCAGTTATAAAAATTGCAGCTTTAGATTCTTCAGCTAATTTTCTTACTTCATCAGCGACAACCGCAAACCCTTTACCATTTTCACCTGCTCTTCCAGCCTCTATACTTGCATTAAGCGCTAAAAGATTGGTTTGCTCTGAAATGTTGGTGATTAAATCCATGATCTCTGTAATTTCGTTTGAAGATTTCATTGATATCCGACTATATTCCGTAACTTCTTGTGTTGTAGTGGAAATTTCTTCAGAAGATGTATTTACTTCAGCAGCACTTGAAGCTAATTCTGTAGCTATGTTTGCCACTGTTATTGATGCTTGTGAACTTGAATCAATCACCTCTTGGATTGTCTGTTCTTTTTGTCGAATAGCTTTAACAATCATATAGAGAGCAAAGATAAAATATATAATCCCTGGTGGCAATATACATAATACGAAGATCAAATCCCTATTGAAATATCCTATCGCAATTATAGCGATAGTCATCAAGACCATTACAGAAACAAATACATGTGCTAACACTTTAAATGCTACTGAATTTCGAGTTAATTTAAATTTATACTTAAATGCTATGAAAAGCAATGCCAATACTACAGGGATTTCTAAAAGTAACATTTCATAAGATATTGAAACCATTCTTCAAAACCTAAAAATTTTTTATTTACAATAGAGTATAAATGAGATACTAACGTTAATTAGAGAATATATAAGAGATATTTGATGTTCCTTTTAGTTTTTGGTGATTTTTGATTGTACGTGATACTTCAGCATAAAATAAGTTTTTTGTGAATATTTTTATATATTACTTTTAAGCAAGTTATAAATTAAAGTTTGAGATAGAGAAAAGTGATAAAAAATGGTTAAATCAGATTAAAATTGTATTTGTTCTCAAGAGAGAATTAATAAATATTCTTAAAATGATAATAATTAATTAGATTTTAGAAATTTTAATTTATTAACTACAACGAGGTGTTGATAAAAATAAAAAAAATTACATTTAAAATTATTATACCTTCGATGGATTTACAAAAAGGCAAAACATTTATTGTACAAGTAAAAGATGATGCTACTTTTGTTGAAGCTTTAGCAAATGTAGATAAATATATTTTTGAGAATCCACATGAATCGATATTTCCAATATTTGAAGGTTATATCCATTATTATTTACAATTATTTTGGAATCCTAAAGAAAATATTATTTATGATGACATTGGATTGATGCCTTATGGGCCTGATGAAGAAGGTAATCTAAGAAAATTCATGCCACTTCGAGATAATATTAATTTTATACTATATCCTGATAGCGTAATCGATTTACAACCAGATTCTGGTTGTTGATGAGAAAAAGTAAAAAAAAGATTGAATATCGGGAAATTTAAAAGTATTATAAGAGAAAAATATGGAAAAGAGAATAAAATTTTTACCCATTATTTTAAATCAAAAAATAGATAATAGGATTGAATGAGATCTTTTAAAAAATGTTAGTAAAAGATTGACAAAAGGATTGCCTCCTTTATATTTTATATATATAAAAATTAAAAATAGAGAAAAATTTAGCTGAAAAAGGTAGATTTATTATGAAAAATACAAAAGTACTTTTCTTATGTACTAGAAATTCGGCAAGAAGTCAAATGGCTGAAGCATTCTTAAGAAAGTATGCCGGAGATCATTTTGAAGTTTATAGTGCTGGATTTGAACCAAAAGAAATTAACCCACTTACTATTAAAGTAATGGAAGAAAATGGTTATGATTTAAGTAAGCATACTTCAAAACCTTTAAGCCAATATTTAGGTAAAATACATTTTGGAGTCATAATTACTGTATGTGATAAGGCAGAAGAGAGGTGTCCAACAATACCTGGGTTTGGTACTCGATTATATTGACCATTCGAGGATCCTGCTGCTTTTGAAGGATCTGAAGAAGAAAAAGTTGCTAAATTTAGAGAAATACGAGATAAAATTGATCAAAAAATTAAAGAATGGTTAAAGGAAAGAGGAATTTAAAATAGAAAATAGGGAAAAATACTTTTTATTACTCTAATATTTTACTTTTTAACGCATTTAGGATTTGTGGAGTAATATAATTTCCAATTTTTGAACATAGTAAATCTAATGAGGGATCATCGCTTAATTTCAAATTTTCCATGAAAAATGCTTTCAATAAGCTATTAATTTCAATACTCTCCATTGCAATTAATTTTCCTTTAAGTGTCAATCTTATTTTTCGTCGCGGTTCCCAACTCACCAGATTTTGTTTTTTTAATTTTTCCAGCATGCCTGAAACTGAAGCAGGTGTAACACCGAGGAACTCGGAGATATCGATATTTGATATCCAACCACCTTTATTTCTTTTTGCAATCATATAAATTGCAATTAGATAATCTTTATGAGATTGTTGTAAGGCTAACATTTTAATTTTTAATAATAACTTTTCTCCAAATCGTTTTTTTTTTTTGAATATAACGTTCTTAACGCTAAATTTTTTAGATTAAAACCTAAATAAACATAATAACGCTTTTTTAATTCCTTATTTTGATTATTAAAATTCATACGCTTCAATTTTTGAATTCCCTCATTTTCTTTTTATGTGACTATAACAGTTCAACATATATAAATGTTTTTGTGTCGATGACTTTATGACACAATACTTAAATATTAGTATACTATATTTAAAATAATGTCCAGGAAGATAATTGGTCAAGATAAAAAATTCATTAATATTTTAGAAGAACTAGGATTTAATGAAAATGAAGCTTTGATTTATTTTACGTTATTAAAAGAAGGGAATAGAGGGGCTACTGTTAATGAGTTAACTCATGATTTACATGATGTCTTAAATAGAACAACAATTTATTCGATAATCAACAAATTAATTCGATTAGGATGTGTAGAAGATACTGGACCTTCTAAAACTGCTAGAAAAGCCACGAAGTTTAGAGCTATTAAAGCCTCAGAGTATTTTGATAAATTAATTTTAGATAAACAAAATGAAGTTAAAAAAATTATAGATCTTAAGGAAAGATTTTCCGATTATTTAGATGTAATATATCAAAATGGGATGGAATATTCTATTGATGAATTAGATCTAGAAATCCAAATTTATTTAAAACCACTAGTAGAGAAAGGATGGAAAATTAAATCATATCTAGTAAAGAAAGATGTTCCACCGTTTGATTATGATGTATACGATTGTATGCTTTACTCTCCAGATGCTAAAATCATGCTGGAAAACAGTTTCCATCTATTTCGATTTATGCATGAAATTGAAAATGATAAAAACACACTTGAATTATTTATACATGCTCTAAAGAAGAAAACTGAAGAAATTATAGGTTATTATAGTGATCTTAGTGAGTATTATTTCGAAGAAAGTGAACTTACATTTTTTGGAAGAAATCTTCCGGCTTTAGTTCTAAAAGTTAAAGTGGAGGATATACTAAACTCAGAATATTTTTCAGGTCAAAATGAAATTTTAAATGCTTTTAAGAACTTAAATTTAACTGATTATGTAGAAATTTGGAAATCTATCACGTTTCCATTAAAAAAGGATATTTATTTTCTATGGGCAGAATCCTATGAAATTCTTAAAGAGATGGTAGAAACAATTTTTATTACAAAAAATATTCCTCTTAATACACACTAAATTTAAACTCAACCATATTAATAATGGAACAAATTAAACTAAAAGAATTGAGAAAAACGCATAAGGGGATCACTAGACTTTCTTATGAAGTTACTCAGATTTTAGAAGATGACCCAAATGGTTCACCACTATACGCTTTAATTTTTGCAATTGAAAAGGGAGAAAATACTCAGGAGAAAATTTATAACTATTTTAAGTATTTTTATGTCAATGAATTTGCTTATATCAGGCTAAAAAAGAATGAATTGGATGAATTACTCTTAAAAGGAATTCATAAAGAATTGATCCAAAAAGAAAAGGAGATTTATTCTTTAACTGAAAAGGGGATTGATGCATTAGTTAAATCTAAAAATGTAACATTAATTACTAATAAAGCAATTGCGTTTTTTTTTAGTGAAAAAGTTGTTTTACTTTTCTCTTTAGTTTGCTTAATTTTTATGAGCACATTTAAAATAATTGTTGGACTGCATGCTGGAAGTGACGCCTTATTTAATGAGGGTATTGAGAATTTTACAGA
>JAHPYZ010000052.1 GCA_019058425.1 Promethearchaeota archaeon | reverse complement strand
CCCATAATTCCACTCATAAGTCCTTTAGTTGCTGTTGTAACAACATCTACATCTTCAAATTTAACCTTCTTACCTTCATTAATCTGATCTAATAATTCTTGAACGGTTAATATAACTGCCGAACCATCTTCAATCTTTTTTCTGATTTCTGAAAGTTTTCTTTTTTTAACCACTAGAAATCATCACTTCTTCTCAAAAACTAACATTTTAAATATTTATTTATAATAAAATTTTTTTATTTATACAATTCTTAAGATAATTATAAAGAGAAAAGCAAGTTATTTTGAGGTTATATTATTTTTGTCTTATTTTGAATCAAGATTACCTTTAGATTTCAATAATTTCAGTGAAGTTATAAGGAGTTTAAAATTATGTGAAGAATTAGGAATAAGAAATATAATCATTGAACTTAAAAACATTGCAACAAAAATATCATCAGAATATAAAAAGAGTATAGAAAAAGAGACGAAATTAAATATTTATTATCGAATAAATTTAAGATTAGATAACCTAAATAGTTATAAAAGTAGAATCAAGCATTTTAATAAATTTTCTGATATTCTTTCAATTGAGTCTTTAAATAAAGAGGTTCAAATCCATGCAGCGCGAGATTCAAGAGTGGATATCGTATCTTTTTCTAATCCAGAAATATTAAAGACACTTACTCCCGGAATAATTTCACTCACTAAACAGAATAAATCATTTTTAGAATTTTCGATGGCTCCAATAATGGTAAGAAATAAGATATATCAATCAAAAAATTTTAGGAACTTGTATAGATCCATTCAGTTAGCTATAAAATTAAAAGGCAATTGTATTATAAGTGGTAATTTTAATGACATGTATGATTTCAGACACCCAAGGGCGTTAATAAGTATCTGTAATTCTCTATTAGGAATTCCTTTAGAGAAAGCTAAAAATCTCTTTAATCATAATCCAATTTTATTAATAGAAAGATCTCAAAAACATTTAAAGAAAAATTTTGAACCAGAAGTGAGAATATTAAGAGATGGTGATATAAAATAGTTAGTAAGGAAAGACAAAGATATATCTTTTTTAAAATAATTACAGAAAGTAAAAAAGAAATTACTCAAAATTCTCTAATTAAATCAATTTGGCAATCGATCTGGCGATATTTTGGATTGAAAGAAGCAAATAAAATTGGATTATGGTTGATTGAACTTAATTTAGATGAAGATTATGGAATTATAAGATGCACACATCAGACAAAAGAAATATTAATTTCAGCTTTAAGCCTTGTGAAAGATATAAATGAAACAAGGGTGATATTGGTGCCTAAAAAAACTTCAGGAACAATAAAAGCAATAAGAAAAGCTAATAAATGGAGTAAAATAGATTAAAATGATAGATTCAAATTTCAATTAACAATGAAAGTATATAATTTAACAAAAGCACACATTCAACAAATCGATAACATCAGCAAAAATGTATTAAGAATTTCCTTATTAGAAATCAAAAATATTGAGACTTATCCATACATTTTGATAGTTCAATCAACAATAGAGAATTCCATAAAATTATCAATTTATCCGTTAAAAAACAAAAAAATTACAAAGGTAACCTTTTCAGGTTTCGATTTTTCTAATGAAATTGTTGACGACATATCTAAAATTCTTCAGAATTTTCAAGTTATTCACACATCAGGAGCCTTAATAATCAAGAAACAACTGTTTTATGAGTGTTATTTAAACTTAAGTTTGGATGATGTCAAATTTGAGGAATTAAAAGCTTCTTTAGATAAGATTAAAAATATATTTAAAGAAATAATAATAGAAGAAATTGGACTTAAAAAAAGCAAATAAAACAATTATGAATACATGGAAAGTTTTTTTAAAATTTTCAAATGGTGAAGATAAAGAGCTTGAACTATTTGATGCAAAAGTATATTTTGGAGGATATTTAAAGATTAAAAGAAGCTATTTTAATGCTCTTTATAAAACCATTAAAATAACTAAGAAATATTTTACTATAAAAGCGATTGAAAAAGTAATAGGGCCTGACAATGATAACTGGACTCTTAATCCATGGATGCTTTTAATTATAAAAGATAATGAAAAAAGAAAACCATTTTGGTTTTTTATCAAAAGAGAAAAAGATTTATCAGGGAAACTTGTTGCAATAGGTCCTAAACCATTTACGGAATTTAATGATAAAAATTTGCCAGAAGCAAAAAGAGAAATTAAGAGTTTAATAAATTATATTGTAGTTTATTTAAATAAATTTAATTGTGCTATAATGCTCCCAAATTTCCTTGCTTGAAATTAAACTCTCAAAATAAGATTAGTCTAAAGAATGTTTCTTTAATATTTATTGTTGATATATAAATTATATGTTGGAACTTTAGAAAAATCAAAAGAATAAGCAAAAAATATTAAATTAAATTTTAATTATCAATTTTAACATTAGGAAATACAGAAAATAGAATCATTTAAAATTTAGTAGCTTAACGATCTTGAAGAAAAGAACTTTCAGAGCCTTTCTATGCATTGCAATAGTGCTTATAACGGTAAATTCTATATTTTTTGCATTAGATGGTTATGGAGCATCTGAAGAAATCGATTCCAAATTTGGAGAATCACCTGAAATAGATGGAGTTATTGATCTTTTGTCAGGAGAATGGAATAAAGCTACAAAAACGGAGATTCTTTTAGAGGATTTACCTATTAAATGTTGGGTTATGCAAAATGATAACAATCTCTATATCTCTGTTCAATTAGAGTTAGAAAGTGGATATCATAATTTCACTGAATTTGTGGGTCTTATTATTTCAAATAATACTTCAGAGAATAAAGAAGATTTTATCGATGCTAAAATTATACAATTTTCCAACATTTCAGGAGATCAATTTAATTATTTTGATTATCATATAAATAATAGCGTTTTTTCAATCGATACTGAAAATAATGGAGAGGGAGCAGCAAAAATAGAGGGACTTACTTCAAATTATGAGTTTTCTATTCCTATCAAAAATGATACGAATAATAACGAGGATGTAGCATTAGCATTTGGTGAATCTTACGCGTTTAATATTACATACGGAGAAACTCCCTCTTATCCAAATGGGATTAAAAAGAGTGCTATAGTTCTTATTAACCTAGAATCACTCCCATCTTCAGCGTTACCACTTTCTGGTGTTTTTTTAAATGTTTTGTGCATTGTAATATTTAGTGTTATAGTGATTCTATATGGATTTTATATTTATAAAATATTCAAATTAAAAGAAAGAATTCAAAAATTAAAACGATAAAATGTCAAAAATTCCGAAACCAATAGAAAAAGAACGGAAATTTAAAGAAAAACATCGTTCTGATGAAAATTTTGCTTTTAAATCAGTAATAATTTCAGCTATTTTAGGAGGATTTTTTTTAGTTATATCTATATTCTTTAATACCGGTATAATATCCCTTCTAATAAATACAGATATATTTTGGACCTTTATTGATATTACAGTTAAAGTAATAGCAATACTGCTGTTTTTCTTATTCATGATAACTAGTATCGGAAATTATAAAGAATTAATTGGTAAACCATTAAATTGGAAAGAACTACTACTACTTTTCCTATTTTCTATTGGACAAACAATCTTAAATGTTTGGGTTTTCATTTTTACTCTTTTTGGACTCATATTATTATTAATTTATTTATATATTATCCAAGAGTTTTAAGACAATATTTTTCATTAATTCGAAAATGAGCTCAGATTTAATTTATATTGGGCATAGAGGCACAAGAACTAGTTTTGACGAAAATACAATAGAAGCCTTCAAAAAAGCAATTGAATTTGGGGCGAGTTGTATTGAATTTGATGTTAGGAAGACTAAAGACGAAAAATTCATAATAATGCATGATTCATCTTTAGATAGAACCACAAATGGTTCAGGATTAATAATCAATCATAATTATAATGAAATTGAAAAATATAGGACTCAAATCCATAATTGTATGGTTCCACTCCTATCAGAAGTTCTTGAGGAGTTAAAAAGAAAGGTACAGTTTATGATTGAGTTAAAAGATAACAGTATAAGAGATGAAATTTTGGAAATTGTAAAAAAAAATAATATATTTGAAGATTGTATTTTCAGTGGGAGGAACTTAGTAGATTTACAAGAAATTAAAAAAAGATATCCAAATAGTAGAGTTTGTTATAATATTACAAAAGGATTGGGAATCAAGATCGTTGATTTCTTGAAATTTGGGAGAATGAAGCAATTAAGTTTTAAACCAGATTTAATAAGTCTAAGATCAAATCTTATCTCTGTTGAATTCATAGAAGTTTGCCATGACAATGACATTAAATCATTGGCATGGGACTTCATCTCGTATCACGATCCAATATTTCAGATTAAATCTTTAATTAATTTGGGGATTGATGGGATTTTATTTGATGACTATAAGAATATCAGAGAAATAAGACATTGGTTTGACAAAATTTAATTACCTGATTTAATCCTTGAGATACCACTAGGTAAAAAAAGAATTATTTCATCTATAGATAATAATTTAACCCAAATCCTAGATTCTTTATCACAATTTCTTATGAAATGGGATTTAATCTCTTTTGCTAGTTTACCTTTTGTTAATCCACTTGATTTTGCGGGCATTATATCTACATTAATCATTGCTTGGTTTTTTATTGTAGATTCTGGACCAGAAATGATTTGGGGATAATATATTTTATTACTATTTGTTGAATCTGCTTCTAACTCTGTCATTTTTAGTCCAATTGTCAATTCTGTTTTAGCATTTTTAATAAAATTCTTTTTACCAGATATTATAAAAGATCCTTTGGGTAAAAACTCACCTGAAGGTGGACTTTTTGAAATTTGATTTGGTAAGACATAAAATACTTCAACAACACCCCAATTTTCCTTCCATGCTCTTGAATAACTGGCTACAAAATCAGCAGCTTCATGGATTGTATTCACAGGAATTGTCTTAGCTTCTAAATTTTTAATAACGACTAATGGAGAACCTGGGAAAACAGTATGAAATACTAAATCTTTTGTTTCTATGTGATTTTTGAAAATAGTTTCATTAGAACTAGCATCTCTTCCTCCTATAACTAGAAAACCGTCAGAAGATACAAACCATCGAAATTTCTCATACCATTTTTTCTTTGGCTTTTTGATTAGAAAATTAACCTCCGTTTCAATTGAATCTTTTTCAATTTTTAAATTATGTAATTTCTCTTTAGATTTTTCAACAGCAGTTAATGTTCCTTGAATTTTTTTCTCAGCTTTTTTGCCTTTGGAAAATATGTCATTAGCATTTTGTCCAATGCTTTTCTTTAAGTCAATATAAACGTCATAATTGTTGATTTTTATCACTAAGTGATTACTTGAAGGAATAACTTTTTCATAGAATTCAGTTCCATCTAGATTTTCTAATTTTGCAGCTTGAAGTTTATTATTAATTGCTTCCCATTTATATCCTTTATTTTTAGCATCTAATATAACAGAATATAATTTTTCTAATGAATTTAAATTAGCATATATTAAATCTCCGATTTTGTAATATTTTTTCTTTTTTTCTTTTAGCTCTTCAAGATATTCTTGTTGATTGCGTAATATTTTTTCTTGAGATTTAATTTGATTATTAATTCCTTGGTCTTTTGGGCTTTTTAAAACTTCAGAGTCTATCTTTGAATAAAATTCATCAACAGCTTCGTTAAAAGAAGGGAAATCTTTTTTATCATAATCTTTAAGAATTTCGAGGTCAAATGGAAGTACAAATAACTGATTTCCTTGTTGATCGAAAACGATGTGTGCGTAAATTTTACCAAATAAAAGTTGATTTCTTAATTTTTTGAATGATTCATATAATTTTTCATAATCTCCATCAGAAAGATCTTTTCCGAGAAGCCTCTTATTAACATTTCCTCTATTACATATTTCTTCACTATATAAACCAGAAATATGTATATTTCGGGAGAGATCTCTGACAATCTCTACATCAGAGTTTTTAAATAAATCACAAAATTCTTCCATATTTAGTGTTAAAAAATTTTCTCCTTGAGATTTAGGAAAAAAATACTCTTTTTGAGCTAGAAGGTCTCTATCTCTAAATTTTCTGTATTTTTTAGCAACAATAATAATATTCTTTTCATCTAATAATAGAAAATTTCCCTTATTAAATAATTCAATTACAAACTTCCAAGGCTTACCATCTTTATTACTCAATTCAATTACGATAATTCTATCGAATTGGTGCTGAAATACTTTTAATATCCTGCGATTTTTTAAAAGTTTCCTTAGAGAACTGATATATTGACTTGGATAGTTAGGGATAGGATAATCATATTCAGTTAAATTTATCCGTGAATCCTTCTTAATAATTAAATTCTTTTTTCCAAAATTGGTATTGATTTTTACAATTAATAAATCCTCAATTTCATATATATTTAGAATTGTACCATTTGTCAACACAGAATCTAATTCCTTTACAATAGCGAATACATCAAAATTAGAAAATTCTTTTACAGTTTTAATCATTTTATGTTTTAATCTTAATTTATCAATATTATATAATGATTTTTATAATAAATAATATTTATAATAGTAATTATGGGGAAACGCAAGAAGGTAGATATTAAAAAAAGAAGACAAAGATTAATAAGAGAGAAGAAGAAAGAACTAGAGAAAAAAGTAATTCAGCCTGAAAAAAGACCTTTAACAACTTTAGATCTACGATTAGAAAAGGAAACAAAACTATATTGGGTTCGTGCTATAACCGGAGCTCTAAGTGCAATCGTAGGAAGACTTATATTTGGATTAATAGGATGGTTCTTATTTCTTTGGATGATTATTTGGTGGTTTGTGTTCCCTTTTGTAGTTAGTTTCCTAATTTATAAATATGAATATGATAAAGAAGAGTGGAACTATAAAAATATTGTTCTACCCGGTATTGGTATGTTTTTCTTCTTATTTATGATTTGTGGCGTTTTTCTTCATACAATTCTTAAATTTATTCCGGGATTCTCATCTATTCTTGAGTTATTTTTATAAAGATAACTATATAGTTTTTATAATTGTAATCTTTGTATTAATTTTTTCTCCTTCTTTTCTTTTGACGTAAAAACTATTGCTTCTAAATTATAAATACGTTCACAATAAATACACTGAATTTTTAAAGGTTTTTCTTCAAGAACTTTGAACTCACTTAATATAGGTTCCTTTTCTGAATTTGAAATGCATGTCTGATTTACACATAATATTAATTTTTTTATTGTTTTTGGAAGTTCTACTTTTTTCTTTTCAATTACTTTATAATTCTCTATTAAAGAAATCGTAGCATTAGGGGAAAGTATAGATATTTGTTGCATTTGAGTTTCATTCAAAAAAACATTCTCAATTTTAATAATATCTTTAGTTTGATATTTTTTAGATAAGACATTGACTCCTATGGTTATTAAATTTTTGGATTCATCAATACCAGTAAGATTAAGAATTGTTAAGGCATATCCGGCATCTATATGATCAATAACGGTACCTTTAGAAATTTTATCAATTTTCAATTTTTCTTCTAACATCCCATAAAAAAAAATACCTTAATTGAAAAAATTTGTGATAATTTCAAATTATTATTACTTAATTCATATTAATGGAATTGAGATTAAAAATAGCACAATTGATAAAGAGAAATTGAAAGATAAATTATCATCAATCTCTAAATCTAAATAATCCAATAATCCGATTATCAATGCACCCACTAATGGAATTAAAAATATTATTGATAATCTAAATCCATAATAATTTTCAATTAAATATAAAAAAACTAATCCAGATATGAAGGAAATAATTATACCGGAAATTAAACCTTCATAGGTTTTATTTGTTCTTCTAATTTTTTTCCGTCCCATTGTCCTACCAATTAAATTAGAGGCCATATCGCCAAAAATAGACATGACCATTGATGTACAAATGATTACAGGTCCTATTGGTTGAATTAAGCCAAAAATTATTATTATTGAAAAACATCCAATACTCATTGAAATGTGAGGTCCTACTCTAAAATGTAATTCTTTTTCTCTTAATAATTGATTAACAGGTTTTAATGGGTAACTTTCGGGATTTAATATTCTAACAAAATCTGCAGTCAATAACCCTAACAAAGAAATTCCCACTAAAAAAACCACTAAATTTTGGGTAAAAACCATAATATCTCCACCAATACGGAATAAATTTGAAATGAAATCAGGTATGTATTCTAATAGGTATATGAAGAAATTTTGGATTAAAAAACCAAGAGTAAAATAAAAAAGAACTATTCCTAAAACTACTAAATGGGTTAATTTCCTATATATATCATACTTAAGAGGAAGCTCTGTATGTGGTTTTAGTTTATTATTTTCAATATTTTTGTTTTTATTTCTAATTCTATGCTTCTCACGAGAAATAAAGAGATAAAATAGAGGAAGGTATATCCCAATAAAACCGATCATTAAAATATTAAATGGAAAAACTAACAATTCTTTATGAATGAGGTTTAAGATTTTTGTTAAAATGAGATTAACAGTTATTGATATTATTAAGACCAATCCATTTGCTAAATTATTGATAAAAGCACCTTTCTCATTATTTCTTCTTGCTAAAAAAGTAATGTACAAAAGAATAAATCCATAGATATACAAAGTGCAAATAATTATTATCGAATAAATATTCAATAACGACCAAACTCAAGAAATTTTAATACTTAAAGGTTTTATTTTTTTTAATATTTACTTGAAGAAAAGAGAGTCGAAATAATAAAAAAAAGAGAGAAAAATTATTTAAAATTGAGATTCATCAATAACAGGCATTTCTTCCGAAGCTAATGTTTTTTGGATTTCTTGCGTAGGAAGTTCATAGTCCTTTAAATTTCCAGTCATATACTCCTTATAAGCTAATAAATCAAAGAATCCATGCCCACTAAGATTGAATAGAATAACCTTCTTTTCATTATTTTCTTTAGCTATCAATGCTTGATCAATTGCTTCTTTTACAGCATGTGCAGCTTCTGGTGCCGGCAATATTCCTTCAGCCTTAGCGAATTGAATACCGGCTCCGATTACCGCGGTTTGATGGTGCATAGTAGCATTAATGACACGATTGTTATGTAAAATTGAAATTATAGGAGCCATTCCATGATATCTTAATCCTCCTGCATGAATTGGGCTTGGAATAAAGGAATGTCCTAATGTATGCATCTTTACTATGGGTCCTTTCATTGATGAGTCCCCATAGTCCCATCTATAATCTCCTTTACATACACTTGGACAAGCTCTAGGTTCTACACCAATTATTTCCATATTTGGACTTTTTCCATTTAGTTTATCTATAGCAAATGGAATCATCAATCCCGCAAAATTTGAACCACCTCCCATACAACCAATTAATATATCTGGTTCTTCAATTCCCACTTTTGCCAGTTGAATTTTCGTTTCTTGTCCTATAATGGTTTGGTGTAAAAGTACAAAATTTACAACACTTCCAAGAGAATATTTTATTATATCACTTCTCATACTATGCTCCAGTGCTTCAGATATCGCGATACCTAAACTTCCCGGATGTTCAGGATCCCTTTCTAAGAAAGAATTTCCTGATTCAGTTAACTTTGAAGGACTCGCATGGACATCAGCATTAAAGGATCTCATCAAAATTTTTCTACCTGGTTTTTGGAAAAAGCTTGCTCTTACCATATAAACAGTACATTTAAGGTTAAACAAATTACATCCATAAGCCAAACCTGAACCCCATTGTCCCGCACCTGTTTCGGTGACCAGTTCTTTTGTTCCCTCTTTTTTCGCATAATATGCTTGAGTTATAGCAGTATTAGGTTTATGTGAACCTGTAGGAGATAATGACTCATTTTTATAAAATATTTTAATATCATCTCCTTCTATCCCTAATTCTTTTTCCAATCTCAAAGCGCGATGAAGAGGACTAGGTCGATATGTACTCGCGAAAATTTCCCTTAACATTTTAGGAATGGGTACTCTAGGCTCTTGAGAGACTTCTTGCATTACACATTCTTTAGGAAAAATTGCAAATGCCATTTCTGGAGGTGCAGGTTTCCCATCCATTGGATTAATTAAAGGCGTCATAGAAGAAGGTAAATCCGGTAAAATATTTACCCAATCTTTCGGTATCTCATTTGGTTGTAAAAATATCCTTCCATTGAAATAATCTACCATTTTTATTACCATATATGTTCATTTTTTCACATCTTAAGACGTGTGTCATTAAGATATTGGAAATCAATATATTTAATGCGCGTATAAAAAGAGACTCTTATGTTTTGAGAGCATTTTTAAAGGGAAAAAATAAATTTAATCCATTGCAAGTGGCTTTATTGCCACTGCCAGGGCCACTGCCAACAAGTTATATTTACAGTTGCCATAATTGTAAATAAAAAGCTTATTAAACCTTTTAATTAAACTATTTAATTTTAAATAAAAACCTATTTATTTTTTCTGAGAAATTTTTTAATATTTTGAATTCTTAATTTTTAGAAAAAGAATGAAGGAATAAAATTTAAGATTTATAGAGAACTAACGACCTTCGAATATTTTATAGAGATTTTTTGCTGCAATTCTCATGACTTTGACCGTCTTCATTAGTGTATCGATAATAGTTCCAGCACATACTATCACCAATCTTCCAGCATTGGTAATAACAATATAACCATTTTCTGCGCGTACTATAATTTCGCTTAAATCTTCTTGGAATAAAGTATGTATAGTTGATTTTCCCGTCATTAGTAATGCGCTAGCAAGTCCACAGAATTGATCTCCATCAACATGATATTGTGGTAAAGCGGAGAAAGCTATTTGATATCCTTCAAAACTTACAAGAGCAATTGCTTCAATATCTGCATTAGAAGTAATAAATGTAATTTGAGGACTTATTTTTTCGATATCATCTTGATTGATTCCTAAATCAGACCCAAATTGAATAAGTCTACACCTTTGGTGTTATTAGCTTTTATAATTATTATTATAAATATAATAATTTTTTTCTTATTATATTTTTATTTTTAATATTTCAACTTTATTTTAAGTTAAAATTAAATTCTCTTAAATCATATGAATTATACAGTCTACAAGAGTATGTTGTTAGTAGCTTTTTATCAGATAAAACTAATTCTACTATAATATTTTTATTTGAGTACTTTATTTACTATTCAAAAGTAAATTTTAATATTTAATAATCTTAACAATATTTAAAATAACTATTGAATTTTTTTAAGGGAAGAGCATAAAAAATTCGCACATTTACATTATAAATTTGAAAATAGCATATTGTTAGAAAAATAAGATTATGATAACAACAAGAGAATCTATCGGTTATCAATATTCATTGATCTTTGGGTATTTATCGCCAAATGACGTTATTGTTGGAGATGTAATTGGTCCAGGAAGGCTCACTAAAAAGAAAGTAAATGAGCTTTCACAAGAAGTTGTAAAATATTTAATGATGTATAATGCGATTTTACGAGATTACACGGGAGCAGAAGTATATAGTATTGAATTTGAATTATACAATTTTGATGAAAAAAGCTCTCAACTGAATATATACCCTCAATCAATGATCTTTTTACCAGGAAAATATAAGGATTGTGAAAGCTTATTACTAGCTTTAAAGCCAGAAACAGGTGTTTTAGATATACATAAATCTAGAGAATCGCTAGATAATATAAGTAGGTTATTTTTTGAGGTTGAGGAGTTTTCTGAACGTCCAGAATTAAGTAAAGAAAATAAACAGCAAATATATAACAAATTTGCATCAAGGTTCAATAAAAAACTTTATGGGGAACTAGTTGAAGAAAAATGGAATAAAAAATTAATTGGATTGAGTAAAACCCTTCCAACAGAAAAAGAAATGTTAACTACATATGGTAAGGTACTCTCCAATGTTGAAGTTTTATGGTATAAAAAACCTATAGAGATTAAGTTCATAAATCCAACATTCCAAAAGATAAAAACGCCTTTTGATGGTCAACAAGCAATTGAACATCTTAAATTTTCAATATCTGAACCCAGTGCTAATTTTATAGTAGATAAAACATTGAATTTAGGTACTAACCTCATTAACTTAGCAAATACTGGAACAATAGATGAATCTCAAGATGAGATAATACACTTTATAATTAGTTACATTAATGATAAAATAGATAAATATATGGAATCTCATACGGCAGAGTGGTTAATCTCCAAATTAAATAAAGAATTTGTTGATTTACATGGATTTTTCAATAAATTTTTGGAATATTCTAGGAGTTTCCTCAGTACGGGGGAAATGGGGGATTTAAAGGAATTATTAAATAAATTCGAGCATTTTATACTAAATAAAGGAAAATTAGAAAGCGAAAATTTTGAAAATATATGGAATATTGCAAAATTTTTTATCGAACAGTCAATAACTCAAAAAGAAAATTTACGAATAATAGAATTAAGTTCAGTATTCAATTATTTTGCTGAAATACTTAATAATAGTTTTAATATCATAAAGAAATCACTTCCAAGATATCTTTCATATCGTAGATTAAAAACTCTAACAATAAATTTATCAGAAAATCTAAATCAGAAATTCGACCGTGAGCAAAAACCAGCAAAAATTTTAGGTCAAAGATTAATTAAAAAATTTAAAGCATATATTTTTAATCAAATTGAAACACATTCAATTCTACTTAGAAAAAATCTTATCTATGATGAAAAAGAACTAATACGGGAGTTTAAATCCTTAATTACTAATAATATTGATGCCTTCTTTGACGATATAGGTCTAAAAATAGATGATTTGATCTCATTTACAGAAATCCAGATGGAAAGTACCTTAGATACAATAAAAGATCATATAGAGAAATTTAAAAAATTTTCAAGTGAATTAAATTATTTATTGAGCTATGTTCTAAGACATTCTACAATTAATCGATATATTAAAGAAGAACCTGACGCAGAAATTAGTGATCCTGTAACATTTTCAAATAGATTTCATAGATTTTTAGAAAAGAGAATAGGAGGTATAAGTCTTGAATGGAAATTCTATATTTTGGATTGGATAAAAGATTACTCAAAGAAATATCTTAAACCAGAAGAACATAGATTATGGACCTTAGCAGAAGTATATGACGATTTTATTGGGTATTTCGAGGAAAGAGAATCAAAAGAACAAAATATAAAAAATTTTCCATATTTCCTAGACAACTATATAGCAAAAATAACTAATTCTGAAGAAAGGAGTCTATTACTTGAATTTTATAAAAATTATGAGCTTAGTATTGGTATTAATATAGAATTTCCCCAATATGTGAAAAATAATATCAAAAATGAATTAAATGAAATAAATCTCCAATTAGAGAATTTAATTCCTTCTAAATTTTTTAGTCTCGACATAGATGAGACATTTTATAACTATATTAAGAAAACCGAATTGAAATATTTTTCAAAACTTATACCAAGACCATTAACAGTAATTCTAAAACATATTTTGACAAATGAAGAAAAAGAATTATTCAAAGGTGAACTTTTTCATATAATTGATTTTAAATTTTGGCATAATAACGCCAGATTTGAGTTATCAGATAACTTTAAAGAAGTTTATAGAGAATGGGTGAGAGACTTATGATAAGTGGAGTTAAAAGAAAAACGACTGCTGTTGAAAGTTCATTTAGATTTTTCCAAACTGTTGATTTAATAATATCTCATTTCAAAAGGGAAGCTGATAAAAACAAAATCTTTGAACTTATTAGTAAGAAGACTAGTTTCAGTGATTTGTTAATCGCTACAGCTACCGTGCATATTTACCACAGTCTAGGAATTAGAGTTGAAAAACTTTTAGATACAGAGAAGTTTACTTTTGACTCAACCAAGAATTTAGAGCTTTCAGAAAAAAAGGTCATTATTGAAGAAGTTGATTCTTTATTGAAAAATTCATTAAATTTAGAAGTTAATCTATTAAATAAGATTATTGATTTAGAGAATAACATGATTTCTTTTTTAATTGAAGAAAGAAAAGAAACACTTCAAGATATTCAAAAAGAGAGAATGTTAAAGGATATTGAAGTTAAAATTGAACAAGAATTGCAGGAAATCATTTTGAAATATCCACAATTCTACTTTTATGATTTTATAAGTGATTTAATAGGTTTAAGTAATGAAGTTAAAAAAGGTATTTTGGATGAAACAGCTGCTTTTAAAGATATCTCCGTAGATTTGGAGAAAAAATTAGAATTAGAAGAAAAGGAAGATAAATTCATCGAATTAGCATCATTAAACCGGTCAATTGATAGAATTCGTACTGATTTTGAATTTAAATCATATAAAGAATTGCAAACGGAAGCAATGCCAGTTAGAATGATAAAGAGAAAGATATTAGATTATAATTTTGACAAGTTTCCAATTTCAATACCAGGATTGAAGGTAATTATGGAAGCAAATAATCTTAAAAAAGACCTTATTTATAAAATAGAAAACGCACTTAAAGAAAAAATTGATTATGAGCAGTTTGAGTCAAAAATTCTAAGTTTTTTAAAATTAGCTTTATTTCAAAAACTAAAGAGGAATCCTAATGATTTTATCTATTTTTTACAAGGTATAAATGAATGTGGATTTGAGGATATAATCTATACTTTTCAGAAATATGGAGTTTACAATATTTCACATTTTTTCAATTTGGATGAAGATATAGCAGAAAAAGTAAAAACTAGCATGGTTAGATATAACATAAAAAAACTAGACATTGTATCTCTAAATGATCCAAAACAAAATTTAATCTATTTAGCTAAAAAAGCGATTTCCGAGCAAAATATAATAAATATCAGAGATATTATAGATAATTCTAAGGATATTTCTGAATTTGAATTATTAACCATAATAAGTCAAGAGATAAACAACTATCCTGATATAATTAAACTTTTGGAAGAAAAAACAGGTACAACAATAAATAATTTAATACAATATATCAGAAAAAAGGAAGCTATAGATAAAGTATTTATAGGTGGATTAAAATTAAAAAGTTACTCTCATCTATTATTTGTTTTAGAATTTGAAGATATTCTTAGTGAAATTGCTAAAAATATATTCTTCTATATCCTTTCTAAGATATTAAGGCAGCTTAGTAGAATAATTGAGGTCTATCTTAAGGTTTCTAATGATAGATCATTATATTTATTAGCATTAAAAAAAATGGATGGTACAACGGATTCAGAAGAATGGATTAAGGTAAAACTCGAAGAGTTGATTATTAAGAGAATAAATAAAAGACAGGAAGAATTAGTTATAATTTTTAACGCAAATAATCAGCCCTTCTTGGTTAACGGATTTATATTAGCAAGATTGCTAGAAAAATCTTTAAAAGAATCAATTTCTGATTTAAAAAGCAATGTAAGTCCAATATATAGCGAAATTGCTCAACTAAAATTGAAAACCGATATTATATCTCCAATTTCATATTGTATAGGATATGATATAATTAAGAGAATTGAAACGTTTGAAAAAAGTCGTAAATCAGAAGTTGAACAAATAATAGAGTTAAAAGAGAAAGAAAAAGTGGAGATATCTAAAAAAATTCGTGAAGTACAAGAATTAAGTACTTTAAATTGGATTGAACGTAGAATTACAAGTTCCATGATGAGGATTAATAGTCCTGGAATTAATCCAAATCAGTTATATTGGCAAGAAAAAGATAGTAAAATCGCTACAGATAATATTAAGCTTCATAGTGAATTAAAAGGAGATCCAATTGAGTTGATGAGTGAATTTTTTAAATTCGCTGTAGAGAAAATTGCAAATTTTACTTCAGATATTAAATTACCTAATTATGAAAAAATTAAGGGAATTGTGAATGATATAACTGAAAAAGTTTTAACAAAAAGACTAACTAGGAAGCCATCTCAAGAAGAAAGAAGGAATATCTTAAATGGAGAGAGATATGAAATTGGAAATCAAATTGCCAGTAAAATTGGACGATTTTTAGATAAAGCACTTTATACTAAATTCAAAAGTAAAAAGTAGGCTTTTTGAATAGACTACATATTAGGAGAAATTTAATCTTTAATTTCTTGCTCTTGTTTTTAAACATTTATAGGGAAATGATAAAGCTATTAAAATAATCATTATTTAATCTATTTAAAGTATAAAAAGAAAATGTGGAGTAAATTCTTATGGTCTCAATATTTTCATGGATTAAGAAAGAAATAATTTACTTAAAAGACTCTTTTGTTGAAATTATTAAAAGTATAATCCTTGTAGCTCTAGCATGTTCAGGTTTACTACTTGCTTTACTACTCCGATATTTAGGATATAATGGCACAATAATTACATTTGTTGGACTTATTTCAGAGTTTATTGCCTTAATCTTGTGTTATTTCTTAATTCGGGGTTATTTAAAACTAGAAGAAAAAAGCGAATTATCAACACAAAAACAGAAGAAAATCTAATTTTAGATTAAGTTATAAAAAATTTTCCCATGGTCTATCATTAATTTTTTGAGAGATTAAATAATCCTTTATGCTTTCAGACAATATATCGGGTTCGTACTCCCAAGAACTCTGTTTATTAAATGAAATACATTTAATTTTTTTAATATCTAATTTGGATTTAACTAAAAAGCCATACATGGCAACTTGTGGGAGAGAAAGGAGAAAATTACCTTCAGGTTTATAATCTATCACTTTTACGATGTCATTTTCAATTTGTATCAAATCAATATGGCCTGTAATCACTTTATTATCTATTTTACTCCAAATAGGAACTTCTATTGCAATAGAATCTTTATCCTTTATTAAGATGTTTTTTAAAATGGGATCATGTCCAGGGATGCTCCCGAAATTATTTTCTTGATAAATATCAAAAACTTTTTGTGCATATTGAGATAATTTTGATTTGGAATCATTTGATTGAATTTTACCCGATCTAATCAGACTTTTACCAATACTTCTAATAAATGCAGTTTTAAGTCCTTTTATTTTAAACTGAGATACCCTTGGAAATTCTCTTGAATTGAATAGAGTATTAGGGATCTGTCCTTCATAAACTTTTTTAAAATGGTTCTTGAGTCTATTTAATTCACCTCGGTTAGAAATGATTTGCGAATATTTATTTCTATGGTGTTCTTTATTCCAATTAAAGGAATAAGGAATGTTTTGATGAATAAAAGTTTTAATCTTAAGGTTAAACAATATTAATACTCGATTTTAATTTAATAATCCTAAATTATATAATTTTTATTAGTCCTAATTTTAATTAAAGAATTTCACTTATTAAAAAGAATATGTTAACAAATTATTAAGTAATAAAGATATATTGGTTTAATTTACCCGATATTTAATAAGTTCAAGTTAATATTGAATTTTTTTATTTTAATCAAAGAAATTTAATATGTTCTTCTCGTAAACAAGAATTAAACTATAAATCTTTTATATGGAATTCTATTCATTTAGATTTAAATCTATAGAATTCTTTTTATTCTTTAAAGAAGCTTTTGTGGTATTATTAAAGGTAGGATCATATTCAATAAAGCTTTTAAGTGAGAAAATCAAAATATTTATCTTGACATAATATATTACTAAAATTAAGAAGTTTTTAATTGATAAGTTAACCTGAAACTAAATTAATTTAAAGAATTAATTTAAACGAGATCCTAAAAATATGGAACAAGATAATGAAGAAGATAAACCTAATAAGAAATTTAAAATTGAAAATAAAGAAGGACTAACGCTATCCTATAATGAAGAAGAATTTCTTAAACATTTTCCTCACTTGAAGAGAGAACTCTCTGAACAAACGAAATCAATAAAAATTGACTCAATCGAAGATCAAATTGAACAATTCCATAAAGATGAGCTCCAGAAATCAAAAAATTACAGCCCAAATGAGTTATATAATCCAGGAGCGATTGATTTTATTAGAAGATGTACAAAAAAGGAAGATGTTTTTAGTATTTTAGACTATTTAATGAAAAGAAATGAGATTTCTGAGGAAGATTATGACTCCTACAAAAAAATTGTTTCACAAGAAGGGGGATTGGAGCGTTTAATCAACGAAAGTGGTGGTTTAAAACGACCAGGATATTATATGAGAAAATATTATAAAAAGGATATTAAAAATCAAAAATTAAATAGTAAAAAGGATTAGCATCATTTGACAGATGATGACCTTATGACAAAGATAGCTACTTGCTCGGTAGCGATGACATTGTCGCCCCAAACTGATGTCTTAACTTTATAAAGTTTATTACTTAAAACTTTTTCTAAAAAAAATTCCCTTCTCTGTTAAAAAATACTCTTCATTATTTTTTTTAATAAGACCTAAATCAATTAGAACAGGAATTCTTCCATTTATACAAGAAATTGGTAAACCTGAAAATAACTTAATTGTCTCACAATCTTTTGCCCCATTATGAATTGCAACTAATATTTCAATCCCCATATAACCCAAAAGATTTTTTAAATCTAAAATAGTTTCATCTTCTTCAGACATTTTAAATTATTCATCTAAAACTTTTATTAAAGACCAGTTTAAATTTTAATAACCGTGCTTAATTTAATAAATATTATTATCCTACAATTTTTTTTTTTTATTATTTCTCCTTTTCGTATTTTTTAAAGTAGATTCATTTTTTCCAATTGATCTAGCTATTTCTTCATCAGTAAATTCTTCACTATTATTCAGTTTAGTGGAATATTTATCTGCTACTACGGGCTCAGATTCTTTTGGCAAAAGTTTCCTCATCCATTCGGGAAAAGCAGTTGTAATTTGTAAATTTGTTTTTAAAACTATATAGGTTTCATCATTATAATCTAATTCTTCAATAACATCATACTTCTTTAAAAAATCAATATTCTCCATTAAAGAATCTAAAGATTTCTTTGAGACCAATTTAGGTAGTTTATCTTTTGAAATCAAACCATTTCTTAATTCTGAAAGGACATTATATTTTTTTGAATCAGCCATAATTTGAAACAAAGTAAAAGCATCTTCTCTTATTTGGTCTTTATTTTTCTTTTCATATTCACTATAATATTCTTGAACTTTAGGAAGTAGTAATTCTATTAATTCTGGTTTATCATCAATGTATTCTATAACACTATCTGGAGGAATCCTTTCAGCATTTACTTCTTTTAATAAAAGAACATATTTCTCTACTAAACCTATTTGATTAATAAAAATAAATTGTTTCTCCACTAAAGTATTGATGGTATCATTAAAATCTTTTTCCGGGAACTCCTCAAAATACCATTCTCTTAACCATTCTAATGGAATTGGACCTTTGGACAACTTTTCTAAAGTTTTGAATACATGACGATCATTTAATAAAATTGCAATTTTTTCTTCTTCAGTCTTTTCTCGTGTATCTTCTATAATTACCCAATATAAATTGTTCACCCATGCTTCTATTAAAGATTCGTTTTTGATTATATTCTCTTGATCCTCTTCATCAAAATTATTTATATCATTTATATAAAATGCCATAAAAATTTCTTCATTTGATTGTAATCTTTCTGAGAATTCTGTACATAGAATTGAGATTTTCTCTTCAATTTCAAGAGGTATTTGTTGATCAAGAATTATTGAAACCATTAACATTTCTTGATTTCCACGAGCCCAATCAGAATGAATCTCAAAATAATAATTCATTGATTTTAGATTTTCAAAAGAATGTGTAAAAAAACCTTCACTAAATTGCTGATCCATAATGTTTGCTACTTTACTTGATAAATCCTTTTCTAACATATTCTTTGGATAAGAATAAAAGACTAATGGACCAATTTTGCGATGAAAATATGACAAAGCCACGATGGTTTTCAATTAATAAATCTCCATTACGATTTATTTATTATATAACAAAAACAGCTCTTTTTTTCTGTTTAACCTAAAATAAATTAATATTGAAGATCATATATTATTAAAGATAAATAAATTTATCTTAACTTTACCTCTAATATCTTAGTAAAATTAATATAAGCAATCAATTGGAATTGTTTTAATAAATTAAATATAAAATTGGAAACTTACAATGTGTCCCATAAAATTAATTGGATTTGATTTAGATGATTGTCTTTTTGACTCAACAGGATTATCTGAAAGAGCTAGAATTAAGGGAATTGATGCAATGTTTAAAATGGGTTTGAAAATGGATAGAAAGAGAGCGATTCGAATATTGAGTGAAATTGTGAAAGAGTATGGATCAAATTCCTCAAAACATTATAATCACTTTCTTAAACGATTGAATCAGATTGAGGAAAACATTGAATTCATCTCATATAACGATCGATATAAATATATTGCTGCTGCTGTTATGGCATATCATGAAGAAAAAGTAAATTCAATAAAACTCTATAATGATGTTGAGAAAATCTTAATTAAATTGAAAGAATTTTCTATAAAAACAGCGATTATAACAGATGGAATCCCAATAAAGCAATATGAAAAGATATTAAGGCTTAAAATTGATAAATTAATTGATTTAGTAGTAATTTCAGATGAAATTGGAATTAAAAAACCTAATCCAGAATTATTTAATTATTGTTTAAAGAAATTTGAAGTTAAAGGTCAAGAGACCATATACGTAGGAGATCGTATTGATAAAGATATAATTCCTGCTAATTTAAACAACATTTATAGTGTGTATCTTCATCGTGGAGGAAAGTACGATGATTATAAGGCAGAATTAGAAATCCAAGAAAACTATAAACCTAATTATGAGATCTCCAACTTGAATGATATTTTTAAGATAATTGATGAAATTAACAAAACAAATCCCTAAGTAATCAGTAAAATGAGAGTAGCATGTATTCAACCAAATATTTTTGACAAAAGAAATAAATGTTATAAAGAAATCGAACTAATTTTAAAAGCATTATTAGAAGAATATAATAATTGTGATATAATATGCTTACCTGAAAGATGGGTTCCATTTCATAGAGATCTTAATCAAAATTTTCAGGAACAAAGAGGTCATGATTATAATTTTATTAAAACTCTTGCTAAAGACTACAATGTTAAAATCTTGTCAGGAGCAATTTGGGAAAAAAGAAATAATTTAAAAAAACCTATCATAACATGTTATTATTTTAATGAAAACGGTGAAGAAATTGGTAGGCAAGATAAAATTCACTTATATGCTTATGAACGTGAATACTTTGAGCCAGGTAAAGAATTGAATTTATTTAAGCATGGAAATTCTCATTTTTTTTCAGTTCTTATATGTTTTGATATGGCTTTTTTTGAAACACCTCGGTTAGCTGTTGAAAACGGAGCAGATGTATTGTTTTCGCCTACCCAAATAAGAGATGATGGAATGGAAAATTGGGAAGTTTATCTAAAAGCACGTGCTCTTGAAAATAGAGTACCCGTTGTTGCATGTAATACTTTTGGTAAGTATATGAAAAGAAGATTTATAGGAGATAGCAAAATCATTTCTTTCCAAGAAGGTAAGATATCCCCATCAAAGTTAAAAATTGTTGAAGGACCAAGAGATTCAAGTGGTTTCGTTTTTGATATAATTGATTTAAATTTTCCAAGTAAATTAAGGAAAATTCGTCTAAAAGAACAAATAGATAAAAACAAAATAAAAGTCAGAACAATTAATAAATAAAACAATATCTTGTAATTTGTGATGAATGGTTCAAATGAATTAAAAAAAATCCTTTTTTGTGGTTTAGAAAGTGGCGGAAAAACCTCAATTTTGTTATTATTAGATAAAAAATTTAGTTTACTACCTACTGTTAAACCAACTATAAAAGCAAAAAGAACCTTCTATACAAACTCATTATTGGGGACATCTATTGTCCGATGGGATTTAGGGGGTCAAAAAGGTTATAGAAAAATATATCTGGGCGATAAAAGCAAATATTTTACCGATATGCAATCAATATTTTATGTTATTGATATCCAAGCACCAAAGAAATTTGAAGAAGCAATAAGATTTCTTAATGATATTATAAATGTAGCCTCAGAATCTCATCCAGAAAATTTTCAGTTATTAATATTGCTCCATAAATATGATCCTGATGTTAAAAATAAGAAAGAAACCATAGATCGCCTGAATTATCTAGAAAATCAAATTAAATCCGCTATTAAAGATATTAAGTTTTCTATATATAGAACTTCAATATATGATGAACCAAGTCTTTTGAAAGCTTTTTCTGATGGGGTTTTTTATGCAACACATAAATCAAAAATGTTTGAATCCTTATTGAAAGAATATATGGGAAAAACATACAATAGTTCTATGCTGCTCCTTGATCAAAATTGCTTTATAATTGCTAGTAGGACCACTGATGAAAGCTACCAGAAAATTTGTGAAGCTATCGCTCCAAGATTAACTCAAGCATTGGAAAAATTAGAAGAATGGGATATAAATACAATTGATATTGTAACAAATGTAGAATTTTCAGAGAAACAATCCAAATATCAAAAAGAGGGTATAATCTTTCTGAGAAAATTAGATATCAGTAATACAAGATTTTATCTAATTGCTCTTTGTTTAAATAAAAAAGTGAAAATTAAATCGTATGAATATCTACCGTTGTTAGCAGATAATTTGAAAAATTTACTAGAGAGTTTTGATTAATCCTCAATCATAAATTAAGATTTTTAAGTTATCCATAAAACTTTTAAGATGATTTTAATCTAAAATAAAGGAAAATAGGTTTCTTTTTATAATAAAGATATGGTTTAATTTTACTTTTAATCACCCCCCTGTGGGTGGGGTTTAAATACTTGTGATTAAAATAAACTTAAACAAAGGTTTAAAATATGATAGCAAAATCCAATATAAATAAAAATTATGTAGGACCAAAAGCTCTTTTTGACCCAAATTATATCCCTCCAAATTTATTGCACAGACAAAAAGAAGAAAACTCCCTCTTTTCGATTTTAAATGATTCAATATCTGATGAGTTTAATCTCAATATACTATATCAAGGAATTAATGGTATTGGAAAGAAAGTAATAGTAAACAAAGTATTAAATGATATTTTAAATCAAAACAAAGATTCCATAAAGATTAATAAAATAAGTATAGATTGTAAAGAAAAAAACCCTGAGGAATTAATTTTTTTATTATTAAATGAAATAAATGGATTATCAAATTTTAACTTAGATTTTCGCCTTTTACTAAATTCAGAGGTACTACACCTATGGAATACGTTTAAATTCATTTGTAATAGAACAGATTCTCATTTATTCTTTTTATTTAATAATGTTGAATATTTAGAACCTGAACTTTTTAATAAATTCCTGCAATTTGGCAAAGAATCAAATATAACTCTAATATCGACAGTTAATAAAATCATCCAACCCGGAACAATGGATTTATTCTCTGAATTTGATTTAAAAAAAAAATTAGATTTTTACAATTATCAAGAACTTTATTCTATTCTTAAACAAAGAGTACAATTAAGTTTTTCACATGAAATAGATAGAAATCTTATTAGATATATAACAGATTTAATCTGTGAACAATATGTTCCAGTTCCAGGTAAAGGAATTGAAATTATTCGAGATTTATATCCAATATTAAAGAACAAAAATAATACAGATAATTTTGAAGTATTAGATATTTGTCAAAATGAATTTGATTCAATGCAAATTTCTGATGAGTTTAACATGATTAATTATCTTTCTGAAGAAGATATATTAACTGTAATATTTTTAGATAATTTTTCAAACTATTTTACCAGAAAAAATAGATATTATATTTCCTTTAAAGAATTACATGAATTATATGAAATTTCTTGTGAGACTTTGGAATATGAAAAGGGTTTTAATGAATTTCGTAAGATGATCGAAGAATTTTTGAATATTGGAATTATAAAACCATCAAAAAGGATATTTCATAATAAAAATACTGATGAGAGTTTTAGTGGAGTAAACTATGATTCTTTCTTTATATTGATGAATCCTAAACAAATTAAAGTAATTATTGATGCTATTTTTAACCAGTATTAAAATAGTCTAAAAATTAAACATTTTTTTTTGAAATTTAAGAAAAAAAATCATTTCAAAGTGATTTAAAAAATCAGAAAATGTAAAACAGATTTTTTTAATAAGCTATCTTATATATTTATAGGTATAATCACACTATTTTTTTATTAATAATGGTAGGAAATGGAGATTAATTTTGACTTATATTAAAAAAATTTCTATGAGTGGTTTCAAATCTTTTGGAGATCGAACAGTAACTATCAGACTTTCAAGCGGATTCACATGTATAGTAGGACCGAATGGTGCGGGTAAATCTAATATAATAGATGCTTTATGTTTTTCGTTAGGCAGGTTAAGTAAAAAAACAATGAGGGCTAAAAGTTTAGAGGATCTTATCTTTGCAGGGTCACGAGGGAAAAATCCCTCCCAAAGGGCATCAGTTACATTATATTTTGATAATTCAGAAAATGTTTTTCCCGGAGGGACAAGTGATTTTGAGATTACACGTGTTATAATACGAGGTGGGGGCGGAGGATATAAAATGAATGGAAAAAAAGCTACTCGTCAACAAATACTAAATGCCTTAGCAGCAGCTAATGTAGATCCCGATGGTAGTAATCAGTTTGTATTACAAGGAAAGATAGTTGAATTAACGCATATGAATCCTGAAGATCGAAGGAAATTCATTGAGGAGTTAATTGGCCTTCAAAAATATGATGAAATGAAGGATGCC
This sequence comes from Promethearchaeota archaeon, assembly GCA_019058425.1. Classification (GTDB taxonomy): domain Archaea; phylum Asgardarchaeota; class Lokiarchaeia; order Sigyniarchaeales; family SOKP01; genus Loki-b32. Next base: position 10,079 of record JAHPYZ010000052.1, on the reverse strand, counting down.
ACAATGAAAGAATTAGAAAAAGCAGAAAGAGATTTAGGACAGTTTGAAGCAATCTTTAAAGAAGTATCAGCTCAATTGAAAAAAGTTGAAAAAGAAAAAAACGATGCTTTAGCTTGGAAAGAATTAGATGAACAAATAAATTATATGAATTCACAGCTCATCGCTTTAAAAATTTCAAAATTGAGAGAAGAAGAGGATGAACTAGAAAAAAAAATTGAAAATTCTTCAAAAATCGTTGAAGAATTGCAAGAAAAAATTAACCGACAAGAAGATATATTAAAACAAGAATCTCTTGTTATGGATAATATCCAAAAAACTATCACTGATAAAGAAAAAGAAAGAGAGGCAATAACCGAAAATATTACTCAAATTAAAACTCAAATATCATCAAGTCAGACAACTTTGAATTTAGATAAGAAATCCATAGATAAATTAACAAAAGAAATTGAAACATTAGAGAACCTACAAATGAAACTCGAAGAAGAACAGACTTTTGATTCATTGATTGAAAGTGTGTCAAATGAAATCTTAGAGAGTGAAGAAAATATAGAAGATGCTAAAAAAGAAATTGAAAAAAAACAACAAAACCAAACGGAACTAGACCTTAAAATAAAAGATAACGAAGATGAAAAAACCCTTTTTCAAGCAGAAATCTCTAAAATACAACAAAGTGTATCATCTAATAACGCTCAAATTAAGGTTTTAAGAGGGAATATAAAAAAAAATGAAGAAAAGAAGGAAAAATTAGAAAACGAATTACAGAAATTAAAAAAAGATGCTGAAAGTATTGATGAGGCTATTGAAGCAACTAAGAAAGCAGAATCAGAAATTAGAAATAAAATAAATGATCTAAATGTTAAAATTTCAAAAGAAAATCAAAATCAAAAAGATCTAGAGAATAAAATTACCTCTATCCAGACAGAAAAAAATCAACTTAATTCAAAATTGGCTAATTTTCAAGCAACTTTATCATCTATAAGTACAGAAATTAAAATGAATCAGGGTAACATACAAGAATTAGAAGAAAAAAAAACTACTATAGAGAAAAAAATTACTGATTTAAGCAAGGGTCAAGATGCTGAAAAAGCAGTAAAGGAATTATTAAGTGAAAATGAAAGCATAAACAAAGAATTAAGTGATTTAAAAGCAAAGTTGAAGCAAGAAAATTCAGTATATCGAAAGAATGAACAAGATCTTGAGCTTTTCAAGATGAAAAAATACTCTTATGACTCAGAAATCAATGATAATAATGCAAAGATTGATAATATCAATACTGAATTAAAAATTCTTACAAAAGAATTAACAAAATTAGATCGAGAGAAGAATAATTTAGAATTACAAGTAAATACTCATAATAAAAATCTTCAAGATATTACAGATTCTACTGAAAAATTTATTACAAAAAAGGAGAATGTAGAAAGACGTTTGGAGGATCTTGCACTAGAGAAAGAAAATTTAACAAAAAAAATTGAGTCTTCAGAAGAGGAATATGAGAAAAATACAAAAGATATTACAGGAATTCTCCAAATTTTAAACATGCTTACCCAGAATATTAATATTTCAGTTGAATCTATAAAGAGCAATATACAACAATCAAATGCAGAGGCGATTGAATCATCAGCAGAAGATTTTAAAAAGTTCATATTAGACATCTTTGACATTATGAAAACTGTTGAGGATATTGGTAAAGATACTGAAAAATCTACTGAAATGACAGAAATGTTAGACCCTATTATGCAAACTTTAAAAATGTTCACAGATAATGCCGATGATACGATTGATCAATTAATCGATAGAGTAAAAGAATCAGCTGATATTGAAGTACAAAGTTCAACCTCCACATTTGATAGTTTTGTTCAAGATCTAATGGAAATTCTTGAAAATGTATATCTTTCTTTAAGAAAACTCACTATGTCCAAAAGTCAAGAACTATACAAACAATTGGAAGATATATCAGATACAATTAGTTCTCAGACCGATGATTTTAACATAATTGAAAAGCAATTAACTGAAAATAGCATTCAAGAAAAACACTTATCTGAAAATCTCTCTGTCTATAATAAGAGACTTAATGAAATTAATAAAAGAAATACTGAATTAACTGAGAGAATTAAAAAAGGAGAAGTCGAGATTAATGAAAGAGATGAAATAATTAAGACTAGGCAATCTGAATCTAGTGTCATGGATACTGATATAGAAAAGTTAACCAAGTTAAAGGATACATATTGGGATAACTTAACCACAATTCAAGATAATATTGATCAAAAACAAAAAGAATCAGATAATTTAAGAGAAAAATTACAAGAATTACACGGAATTCAGAATCTATTTGATACAATTACTGAAATTGATGATAACATAGAAAAATTGAATAAGTCTATTGAAGAAAAGAAAAGTTTAATTATAAATACCGAAGAGAATATAAAAAATAATCAAGAGGAGCAAAATTCACTACAAAAAAATATAGATGAACTCATTCTACAAAAAGAGAATTTCTGGGAAAAAACAGGTAATTTGCGAAAACAAATCGATGAGGAAAATAAAGCACTTGAAGATACAATGGATCGTTTGAGGGCGCTTGAAAACGTAATGAGGATTATAAACTCTATTGAAGATATTAAAAAAGAAAATGTTGAAGCTAAAAATAGTATTGAAACTTGCTTAAAAGATATTGAAGGATTTAATTCTCAGGTTGAAAAAGTTCAAGTAAATGTGGATAAAAAGCAAGAAATAATAGATACATTAAGAAATGAAAAAAAAGAAGAGTTAGAATCACAAAAAGCGGCCCAAAAGAAATTAAACAAATTAAATAAAGATTTGCAGAAATCCCAAGGGAAGTTGAATGAGTTAAATAAAAATAAAGAAAGAGAACAAAAGATAATTGGGTTACATCAAGAAATAAAAGAAACTGAAGAACAAATAGAATCAATAGCAAAAGAATTAACAACTTTTAAAGAAAATTTAGATAGTGAAAATGAAAAGAAAAATGAAAAACAAAAGGAAATTGATAAGTTTATACAAGAGAAAGATGAATCATGGAAAAAGCAAAAACAATACCAGAAGGTAATAACTGATTTAAAATCAGATCTGTCAATGGAAAATTCAAAAATTAATAATTTTGAATCAAGGAAATTAATGTGTACAGATCAAATTGAAACATTATTCCAGCGTTCGAAAGAATATGGGTCATTACCTACTATAACAGAAGGTCTTTCAGAAGCAGAATTACAATCTGATATTGTAGAAAAAACGCAGAAGAAAAAAACTCTTGAGCCAGTGAATCTAAAGGCAATTGAACAATATGATACTGTAAAAGAAAGATTTGATGAGATAGACATGAGGCGACAGACAATACAAAGAGAACGAAAATCAATTTTAGATGCTATTGACAAGATTGAACTAGAAAAGACCAGAACATTTATGAAAGCATACCATGAGATCAATAGAGAATTTAGCAGGATTTTTCAAAAACTTAGTCCTGGTGGCTCAGCGAAAATGATTTTGGATAGACCAGATAAGCCATTTGAAGGAGGTATTAGCATAGAAGCAAGACCGAGGGGTAAGAAAATAAGTTCATTAGAAATATTAAGCGGTGGTGAAAAAACATTAGTAGCATTATCTTTTATATTTGCTGTTCAAGAATTTTATCCCGCACCATTTTATGTAATGGATGAAATTGATGCGGCTTTAGATGGTCCTAATGTTCATCGGGTTTCTATGGTAATTAAGGAATTTGCTTCACAAGCTCAATTCATGGTGATTAGTCATCGAGAGGAAAATATAGTTAACGCAGACAGAATCTATGGTGTATCAATGCAACAAAGTGGAATAACTGATATCTTTAGTGTTGATTTAGAAGAAGAGGCAAAAAGAATTCTTGAACTTGAAGATGTAGAGCCTACAATAACAGAATAAAGATCTTTTTTCAAAGAGGTGAATTATAATTTCAAAGAATGAAGAATCATCTGATAAAAATTTCAAATTTAATGAATGGACTGTGAAAGTCTTAAGAGAATTTGCATCGAAAAATCATATTAAAATTCCTACTAAAGCTAAGAAAAAAGATATTGTTGATTTATTAAAAGAAATTACATCTCATCCCGATTTTATCGATCGATCTCAAGAACCAGAAATAGAAGAACAAGTAGAGCCTGAGGTAGAATTAGTAGCCGAATTTGATGATGATGAAGAAGATCTTGCATTATTGAGAAAGGAAAAAACTGAATTGAAATTTTGGCAAAAACCACCATTTTCAAGTCTTTTAGATACTGAAATAGCAAAAGAATCTGATATTGCCTTTTATGATCTATCAAAACTAGTAGACACTTTTTTTGATAATATGCTCCATGAAGATTTAATTAACTATAAAATTTCTGGGATAGCGTTAAAAACCTCGGCATCTCTACATCATTATAAAATCTCAAGTATAATAAAAGAAGAAGAACAAATTCAACGAAGAGAAGAACTAGAAAAATTCAGACAAAGTCATTCTAGATCTATTCCAAAAACATTACCACAACCAATTTCTCCTAAAATGCAAATTGCTACAAAGGATGAATTATTTGATGCCATGAGATCGGCTATTATTGAAGTAATGCAGAATAAAGAGAAGTTAAAAAGACGGAGAATACGAAGAGATGAACTTAAAGAACAAAAGATCCAAATGAAATCAAAAGCACAATTACCTAAAGAACTCTTAAAACATATTAGCGGAAAGGAACAAACTGTTCAAGAATTGCATGAATCGTGGTATAATCGAATAAAAGCCACAATTAATTTAAACAATAAAGAAACCAGTATATATGTTTTAATGGATATTATCAAAAATGAAGAAGAAAGTAGTATAGGGCGGAAATTTTCATTAGTACGTATGTTTTTAGCCTTAATGTTCTTGTCTACTGGAAATAAAATAAAAATATTACAAGATGAAGATTTTCAAAATATTTCAGTAGATATTAGTTAAAAAATATTTAAAATTATAACCAGAAGTGATGAGAATTGGAAGAAAATTCAAATGAAGAAACTAATGAGGAAATAGAAGAAAACTCCGAAAATATTATTAAAGAAGAAGAAACTGAAGAATTTAAAGAAGATCTTAAAGAAATTGACAATTTTCCTGAAGAGGAATCTAAAGAATCAGAGGTAGATGATTCAATAGATAAAATTGAAGATGAGATCATTGAAGAAATAGACTCAAATTCTGAAGATATTGAAAAAGCCGAATTAAATGAAGAATATGATCAAGAACTAGAAAATCTCCTAATTGAAGAATCTCCGGATGAGCAAAAGTTTGAAGATGAAAAAACAGTAATAGATAGTGTGTCAGAAAGTACCCTAATTGATGAAAAAGCCTTAGAACTTGATGAAAGGACTCTTCGTCGTAACTTCATTGAAGCTGCTTTATATGCTGCGGGTGGACCTTTAACAATAGAAGAGTTATCAAATAAATTAGAATTTCCTAAAAAAGAAGTTGAGATTTTAGTAAATGAACTGGCTTTTGATTATCTAGAGCGAATTACTTCACTAATCATAGCCCAAATTGGAGATAGATATCAAATGCAGATTAGACCAGAATACACAGAAAAAGTATCAAAATTTGCTAAAGGAGGGGCAATAGCAGAAAGATATTTAAGAACATTGACGATTATCGCTTTAAAACAGCCAATTTTAAAATCTATGGTTATTAAACTAAGGGGTAGTGGTGCTTATGAGCATGTAAAGTACCTTTTAGATAATCAATTCATAGATGCTGTAAAAAAAGGAAGATCTCAAGAATTAACTACAACTGATAAGTATGCAGAAATGTTTGGATTACCAAAAGATAAAAGATTAATGAAGCAAGTTATGGTAAAACAATTAGGACTTGAAGCAGGAGGACAAAGTGGTCCTCCAGCAGAAATTGAAGAAGTAAATCATGGTGAACCAATAAGTGAAAATGGAGAAGGTGGACAAAATGAACCTTCCACTGATATTGAAGGGCTAGAACAGGGTGAACCCATGAATGAAAGTGAAGAAGGAGAAAGATAATTTTAGTAATCTTTCCTATTTAAAAAAATAAAATTTAATATTCTGATCTTCAAAATTTTCTATTATATCTGGTTTTTCTTTGATATTTTTTTCAGATTCTTTCCCTATTATCTCTAATTTATTTATTCTAATTGTTTTTTTGATATCTTCCTTTAGGAGCTCAAATTCTTTATGTTGATCTGTTTCTGATATAAAAACAACCTTCTTAATACTCTCATTCAATGGTATTTGAAGTTTTGATTTTATCATCCTCAAGAATTTTATGATTTCAATACCTTTTTTACCTTGTTCCGATAATCCTTCAGAAATATTCTCGTAAGATTCTGGCCAATTTTCAAAGTGAATAGATTCAATGTCTTTGAATTGTTTATAGAGAATATTATATATCTCTTCTGTTATAAATGGCATAATAACAGAAGTTGTTGTCAATAATTTATAAAAAAGGTTTAAAGCATTTTTTAAAGAAATTTCTCTTATTCTATGATCCTCTGCATAAAATTTGTGCTTTATAGCTTCTATATAGTTATCACAGATTTCATTCCAAAAGAATATCCGTAAGATCATCATTGCTTCGTGCCAGTTATATTCATCAAAATAACTAGTGATTAAATTTAAATTTTTATTAAATTCTGAAAAGTAATAGCAATCAATCGGCGATAATTCCTTAGGATTAATATCAATATTATTCAATTTTATTTTTTTTAAATTTAAATATAAAAATCTATACGCATTCCAAATCTTAGTCAAAAATCTCGAAGCTCCAATTAATTGTTCAAACTTCCTACGATATTTTTTGTTAAATTTAGCCTCAGGAAGATTTTTCATTTCGGTCATTATTTTTTCATTTGATACAGGCTGTTTGTTTTGTAGATTAATCCAAGTGAATTCAAATGGATAATCATCTCCAAGTGATCCCATTGCAGTCCAATATCTTATTGAATCCGCTCCAAATTCAGGCATAACCTCCTCTGGTGCAATATAGTTTCCAAGACTCTTCGACATATGCCTCCCATCCGGACCAGCAACCATTCCATTAATCATTGCTTCATGAAAAGGAGCTTTTCCAGTTAAAACTTTACATCTAAATAGCGTATAAAATAACCAAGTTCGTATAATTTCATAACCTTGCGAGCGATGAACTTTGGCATTCATATAGGCTCTTCTAAAGAACTCATTATCTTCAGTCCATTTTGATATCTCTAAGGGTGTAAGACTAGAGTCAATCCAACAATCACAAACATCTTTTTCACCAATAATATTATTACATTTACATTTTGGACACTGTTTAATTGGAGGTGAAATCTCTGTAGGATTTAATGGTAAATCTTTTCGTTCAGGTGGTATAATCTCACCGCAATCTTCACAATACCAAAATGGAATAGGTGTACCGAAAAAACGTTGACGTGAGATCACCCAATTCCAATCTAAACCCTTTGCCCAATCCGTTAATCGTTGTTTTTGTTTTTCTGGATACCACTTCATTAATTCTCCAGATTCAATAATTTCATCTGTGAAATCTTTAACATTAATAAACCACTGATATACAGGCAAATATTCAATAGGTTTACTACAAGATGATCGTTCTGAATGTATAATAATACTATGTTCATAATCCTCAATTTTTTCAATTAACCCCATTTTGTCAAGATCTTCGACTATCTGAGCTCTTGCTTCCATAATTGTTAGCCCCTGATATTTGGAATTCTCATTCATATGACCATCTTCAGTAAAAATTTGGATCTCATCAAGATTATACTCAAATTTCCATTTGATATCCATCTCATCTCCATATGTACAAACATAAACAACACCAGTACCAAAATTCATATCAACTGTATTATCCATATAAACTCTAACATTACGGTTTGTAAAAGGAATTTCTATTTCAGCCGCAGAAATATCATAAAATCGCTCATCATTTGGATGAACCATTATAGCAACACATGCTTCCATGTATTCGGGTCGTGTAGTAGCTATTGTGACAAATTCATTTTCTCTCCCCGTAATGGGCAATTTTATGTACCATAATTTCCCTGACTCATCTTTATAACCAACTTCTGCTTTTGCAACAGAAGTTTCACAATTCACGCAGAAATGAGTTGGGAATTTATCTCTATAAAGCAAACCTTTATCATAAAAATCTAATAATGAAAGTTGAACTTTTCGTTTATAATCGTCATTCATTGTTCTATATGTATAATCCCAATCTGTAGAATATCCTAACTCATCCAATTGCCTCGTCATATTTTTGATATTGTTTTCTACCCATTCTCTACATTTCTCTAGAAATTTTTCTCGATCGTCTTTCTTTACACCATAATTTTTAGTTACTGCCAACTCTACAGGTAATCCATGACAATCCCATCCTTGAGGAAAATATACATTATCTCCTCTCATTCGATGGTATCTTGCCACAAAATCTATCCAAGCATAATTTAAATACTGACCTATATGTAAAACTCCACTAACAAATGGAGGTGGTGTATCTATTGTAAATATTTCACCTTCTCGTTGTTTATTAAAAGCATAAATTTTTTTTTCGTTCCAATAATCCATCCATTTTTCTTGGATTACCTTAAACTTAAATCTTTTTGGATATTGTATCTCCTTTTCCATTGAAAGTCCTTTTCAGATGTTATTAATAGAATGGACCTGACGGGAATTGAACCCGTGACCTCTTGAATGCGAATCTTGTTATTAAGCATCCAGCTTAATAGGATCAAGCGATCTTCCACTGATCTACAGGCCCAACTATAATCATTATTGTAATTATATTTTAAAAGTCAGAATACCTAAAATTTTTTATTATTTTTCTTAGAATTTTAAAAAAATAAAGATTAATACTCAGTTCTGGCGATAATTTCATCTTGAGCATCTTTCGATAATTCTGTGAAATATACGGAATATCCTGCGACTCTTACAATTAAACCTCTATAATTATCGGGATTTAATTGAGCATCACACAGAGCTTCTTTTCCTACGACATTGAATTGTATTTGATAACCACCTTTAGACACAAAAAATGTTCGTAGAAGTGGATTTAAGATTTCTATATTTAATGTATTTGGATGAAAAGCTAAAATCAATGAGTTACCATTTGTCATTAAACCATTATTGAGTTTTTTAATTGAATTGAGAATGGCAGTTGGACCCTTTTTATCCAAACCACTTGTTGGACATAAACCATTTGAAAGAGGTTCTGTCTTTTTTCTTCCATCTGCCGATGCTCCTGTGAAAACACCAAATGCTAAATGGAAGGTTGTAGAATAAATCCCGGGATTGAATATTCCTCCTCTGTAATTTGAGTGTTTTGAGATTTCTTCACAATAATGTTTAGCTACTTCAACAGCTATATTATCAACATAATCATCATCATTTCCAAATTTCGGGATTTTATTGATAAAGTATTCTCGCCATTCTATTCCTTTTTTTCCTCGATAAACACCCCGATAATTCTTAGCAAGCATTTGAACTAAATCTTCAAATGAAAGAAGTTGATCTTCAAATGTAACCTTCTTAATTACAGCAAGACTGTCTGCAACTGTTGCTAAACCGATAAGTTGTGGTCCAGTAAAATTGTAAACAGCACCACCATTAGTTATATCAAGTCCACTTTCAATGCAATCATCTATAGTAGCAGATAAAAATGGTTGTGGTGTAAGTTCAGCAATCGCTTTATCAAGAAAATACATAGTCTTTACCATATAGTTAATGAAATAAATAACTTGATTCTTAAAAGCATTCCAAAGGTCTTCATAAGAATTAATTTTTTTATTATTCTTAAGACCATAATCCTTCCTACTTATCATATCGACTCCATTATTCAATGCTAACTCTAAACATTTCACTACATTAAATTGATTAGCATTTGTTGATCCAAACGATTTATAGGGATGTTGAGGTTCAACACATCCTATTGGTGCATATTCTCTAGCGTCTTCTAAAGTAAAACCTCGATTAACAAGACCAGGGATCATTACTTGATCGTTCAGTAAAGCTATACTAGTACCACTTTTTATAGCTTCCCCAACTCTCAATATAAAATCATCTGA
>JAHPYZ010000051.1 GCA_019058425.1 Promethearchaeota archaeon | reverse complement strand
CCTCCTGATACTAAGCCAAGCCCCGTTATAGTTATTTCTTTATTTCTTCGATCAATTGTCATATTTTAATTTAGAAATGAATTAAATCAAGAATAAGTTAAAATTCAAAAACATATATGTTTTTCCTTAATGTTGTATAATCTACTTGTTAGACTTAATTTTTATATTATTAATCTCTAACCATTGCCCAATTTACTAAATTAGTATCTGGTATTTCATATTCTTCGATAATATTAAACCCAAATCGTTTATATATAGGCAAATTTTTCTCATTATTGGTATCTAAAAAGCATGGTAAGTTTTGTTTATCAATTTGGTTAAACATGGAATTAAATAATATATTAGAATATCTTCTTCCTTGGTATTTAGGATTTATACCAATAATAGATAAATACCAATGAAATGAGGGCATGAGTTTCTTATGTTTTGAATATATGTATTTATAGAATTGATTTTGTTTCGTGATAACTTTACTCCCAAGTTTAAAGAAATAAGGGATTCCTCCATTTAGTAGGCCCATAAATGGAGTAATTTTTGCTTTATTCGAGGGAAACCATATGGCTATCCCTTCCAAATTGGCAGATGTTGTATGAACTATTCCATACTTCATTCCAATTCGAATTAGTAACTCCATCATTGATGATAGTTTAGATTTTCTCTCTTCTTTTCTTGGAAACAAAAAAACCATTAAGGGATCATTAAAAAACGCCTCACTAATAATGTGACTTGCTTGCTTAATTTGATTTTTAGCTAATAAAGTAAGATTTCTTAATGAAATTTCAACCATTTGAACTGACAAATTTATACCTAAATGTCTTATAGAAATAATCGTGTTAAAAAATTTAAAATCATGCAAAAAAATCATTAATAACTTAAAATGACAAAACTAAAAAAAAAACAAGGATTTCTTTTTATATAAGGGAAATAAAGTTTTATAATAAATTAAAATTTTAATACCTTTAAGCCAGTGTTGCCGAGTCGTAAGGCGATGGCCTGCAGATTTCTTTTCTAAAGAAGATAGCCATTCATCATGGGTTCAAATCCCATCACTGGCTCCATATTTTTTATTTAATTTTAGCAAATTCTATTAAAACTCGAGATTTAAATTTATTTAAGTTTTTAATAAATCTTTATCCTCTTTGAAAATTTTGATAAAATGCATTAGAATATCCAATATTCAAATGCTAAAAAAATATACTACTTATTTACAGAATTGAAATAATTTATAGAATATATCCATTTTTATGTAGCGAAAACATTCATATATTTACCATTTTAATTTAAATAACAGCATAAAAATTAGGAGTATAAGCCAATATAATTAAAAATATTATAAATGGGATTTTGAATGAAAAAAACATCTTATATATTAGGAATTTTTCTCTTAGGGATTTTATTATTTACTACAAGTTTTAATCAAGCACTAGCCTATGGTGATGGCGAAGAAGGAGATGGAGAAGAGCCAGGTGAAGAAGACCCAAAAGATGGTGATCAAGATGGAGTGGATGATGATATTGAAGAAGAAAATAAAAGATATGTGGAGATATGGTTTGGAGACAATGTAGTTGAGATGGCATCTATCAAAAGAACTGATTATAAAAAAGATATAATGGATATGAGGATAGCTTATACTGAACATGGTATTTCTATAGCAGTTTCGTATAGAACTTTAACAAAAGTCAATGTATCTGAATGCGAAGATGAACATGAAGAAGAAGGCGAAAAAGAGGTTGAATATAAAAGTTGTGATGGTGAAGAATGGATACATGAATTAAAGCTTAGATTTGAGGTAAAGTTTCAAGCTCTTATTGAATATGTTGATCTTAATGAAAATGGTGCTTTTGATTTAGAAAATGATACATGTATCGAAGATTATGGGATTAATTCTTTTCACCCCATTGTTTACACACCGATAAACCTTTCAGATGACAGTATGCTACATTATTTCTTAATTAATACAACAGATGGTGTTTTTGCGACTCATATCTATTTTCCAGAAGAATTCACAAATGTTAATGGTATCTTAGTTGCTCCAACACAAATTAAAATAGATATTGAAATAACAAATTATGAATATATTGATGATAATTCTCAATTAGCACTCTTTACAAAACTATTTACTGATGATTACTATAAGGAAAAAGAAGACACAGAAGATGAAAAAGATGGAGTTGCAGAAGCAGAAAAAGAAGTTTTCACAGATAATGAAGAATATATGGGTATTTTTAGTTGGAAGGAGACAGCTATGATTGATGGCATTGAAATGTCAGTATTAACAAATGAGCTTGAAGTCGAATGTGAAGAAGATCATATATGGAGATTATTATTTAATTATCCACGAGGAAACCATATATATCATGATCCAAAAATTGGTATCGTGGTGGGACAAATAACTGCTTCAGAATTTCCAATGATTCTTATAGGACCAATAGCGGGAGTTGCAGGACTCACTATTATTGCAACTGGTATATTTATATCAAAGAAGAAAATAAGATAAGACCCTAAAAAGAATAAATTTATTTTTTTTATTTTTTATGTATTATAATAAAAATTATGAAGTTTAACAGGAAAGTATAAGTTATGATTATAGAGGATATGGGTTGAGGTATTATTATGAAAAAAAAATATTTTTTGATAAGTCTCGTTCTTTTAGGATTTCTAATTTTTAATGGTTATTTTAATATTGGAATCGCCTCAGATGAGGGTGATGATGATAATATCAATGATGATTTCGAAGAATTAAATAAAAGAAATATTGAAATCCATACTGAAGGAAATGAAACTCTTGTTGAGTCCGTTAAAAGAGGAGATAAAAATAAAGATGAAATAATATTTATAATTGACCTCAACGAAGATGGGCTTAATATACATTTAAGTTACAGATCAGACTTAGAATCTGAGGGTGAATTAGAATTTGGAATTTCATTTCGAGAACTTATTGAATTCGTTGATATAAATGAGGATGGAATTTATGAACCTGAGATTGATCAGAAAATACAAAATATATCACTAAATGAGTTCAACCCTGTAGTCTATGAAAATATGAATATTTCAGGTGATACTAAACTACATTATATTAAGGTTCAAACTGAAAATGAAATATTTACTGCGCATATTTATTTTGTAGAAGAATTTGCAATTGTAGAACAATCACTTATCACTCCAACTCAAGCTAAAATTGATATTGAAATATCACACTTTACATTTCTTAATGAAAGTTCTAAATTAGCTCTAGATTTACAGCTTGAATATGAAGGACATTACGAACAAGAAAAAGAGACTGAAGACGAGAAAGAAGGATATGCTGAAAACGAAGAGGGAGTGATAACAACCATCAATGATTTTACAGGCTTTTTTACATGGAAAAACAATGCAAGAATTGATGGAATTTCAAAACCTATACAAGTCAGTGAGTTAATGATTGATAAGCATAATGAATTTGAACAATTTTTGTATATCAATTATCCACTTGGCGAAGTAATATACCATGACCCCAAAATCGGAATTGAAGATTTATTAATACCTTTAAAAGGTCCTTCTCCACTGATACCTATTATAATATTAGTATCTGTTATTGGAGCTGTAAGTATAAGTGCAGCATATGCAGTTAACTATTATGGAAAGCATAAAGTAACAGATGTGAAGTTAGAAAGAGACAGAGAAGAATACTTTAATAATATATTTGATAATGATAAAGATGAAGAACTATATGATGGTAAATTAGCACTTCAGATTCTTACTGGAGAAAATGCTTTAGAAAAACTTTCACAAGTAAATGATATTAATATTACAGCTCTTTCAGAGAATTTTTTTGAAAAGATAAATAATTTTCAATGGGAAAGCCAAGAAAGAAGCGAATTTATTCTGGAAATGCTTGCTTTAGCACCTTTAGAAAGAGATTTAATTCTCAATGAGATGCTAAAGAAATCGTATCATATTAGGAGGTAAAAATTCGTAATCTATAGAGGCTTTCTGAAATAATGTTGATCGAACTGTTAGAACAAGAAAAGCTCGTTTTGAATGTTGTCCAAGAATATCTAAATAAAAATAGATTTTTTAATATGAATGAAGTAGTACCTTTTATTATCTCAAGATTCAGAAATGCCTCTATCAATATAAACATCAGTGGGATTGAAGATATTTTAAGGTCTTTAGTTAAAAAAAATCTAATTGTAGAAGGATCAAAATTAACTATTAATGATGTCCTAAATAATAAAAAACGAAAAATAATATATGATTATGTAGTAGAGAATCCAGGAATTTATTTCAATAGGATTGTACGAGAGTTAAATATTAGTAATCATGTTGTAGTATGGCACTTAAATATTTTGTTAAAATTTAAGTTCATTAGAAAAGCCAAATTTGAGAATCATGACCTTTATTTCCATACAGATTTCGATCAGAAAGATTTAAAATTAAATTATTTAACTTCAAAAGAAAAGGGAAAGAATATAATTGAATATCTAAAGGAATATGATTATGGAATTACTAAAACCCAACTCTCAAAAGAACTTAAAATGCATATCAATACTGTAGCAAAATATCTTAAAATGTTTGAACAGATTGGTATTGTATTTAATAAGAAAGTGTTAAAAAGAGTTTTATACTTCCTAAGTGAAGATTTTTACAATATTTAATAGAAATTCTATTATGATCAACATATTAAATTAAATATTATTCAAATTTCCTGTTTTTATACCTTAAAGTAAAGATTCTTCACTGAAACTAGATTTTAATAAAAAGTTATTTCAAAAACTTACCATATCCATTAATAAGATGATTTAGAAATTTAGTTACATAGAGAAATGTCAAGATTTTATTTTTATCACCTGATCTCTCAAAAAATTGTATGATAAATATGACAAAAAAAAAAGAAATTGAAAAAATTAATCAAATCTATGATAAGGAAGAATCAAAGTCAATAGATTCTTATATACAATTATATACTCAAGTTATAAGAGAAGTTAGTGAAAATCTAAAACAAAAAACAAATTTATTGAATATTTTTATCACGGAGGAAAGTGATATTGATAACATCTCAAGTGACGCAAAGATTCATAAGCATTTTAAAAAATTACAGAATTCTTCCAAAATATAAAAAAATACTTTTGGAATAATTATCTCTTCTTAAAAATATCTTTATAGTTGTATTATCTTTCGGTATAACCAGCAAAACCAGCAACTAAAACTAAAATTCCTCCAATTAAACTAGTATATACTAGCATAACTATACCGAATACTACACATATTATCCAATTTAATTCTGTAAGTTTATGAGGAGATATTATGCTTAATAAAATAATAGTTGCTAATAAAATCGAAATTACTAATAAGATAACTCTTGAGCTATCTAAATGTCTGTCATCAAATCCCAAAATAATCTCAATTAAACTTATTATAGCCCCCAGAGCCGCTAAAACTTTCATTATATCTTCATTAGACATACCATAACCCAAAATTCTTATGATTATATATGAATTTCTAATACTTTTACCGTATAATAAAGGTGATTGGAATGATTGTGTATTTTCTTTAGAAAAATATGAAAAAGGAAAGATACTACTCCTTTTTAGATATTGGCTTTTATAATATTGATTATTTCCAATAATTTCATTCCCTATTGAAATTATATACCGTCAATATTTTTACTTTTGGAGCGTAAGCATCATGAACTTTAATGAAAGTGCCAATCTTCTTTAACATTTTAAATTAGAAAAAGTAAATTAATTTTCAAAAATTAAATAAATAAACACTTGGAAAATCTATTATCAAATAAATTCATTTCACTGAGAAGATATGCCAAAAGTACAGGCTGAAAAAATAAAATTAATTATAAAATTTTTAGATAAAACTAAAGTTGATAATTTTGATAAATTGACGACAATAGATAATGTATTAAATCTTCCTATTTCAACATTTAATTTTTTTAATGACGCTGATATAAATTTAATTGAAGAATATTTTCAAATCGAGAATATAGGACAATTCTCATTATTAGATCCCGAACATCCATTCCAAATTTTATATAAAGATCAGATTACACAAAAGAAAATTGAACAATTATTACTTGCAGATTTAGAGATTGAAGATAAAATAAAAAAAGCTATTGTTATAAGTAATGTTACTCAAAAAATAAAGGAAGAATCAATATCTTTTACTAAAAAGGAACAAAAAGTGATTGTTGTTGGCTTAAATAACGCAGGTAAGACAACAATATTAAGGAAATTTGGAGGGGAAATTGGTATAAAAGATCTTGCTAAATTGAATCCGACTAAAGGAGTCGAAAGGCAAGAAATAATAACTTCCGATTTAGTTTTGTTATTATGGGACTTTGGAGGGCAACAAGAATATAGAGTTAAATACCTTAAAGAACCTAATAAATATTTTATAAACATCGATTTAATAATTTATGTAATTGATCTTCAAGATCCAGCAAGATATCTTGAAAGTATTGACTATTTTGAAAAAATTATTGATCTTATTGAAAAACTCGAAGAATCTCCTTATATATTAATATTTATTCATAAATACGATCCAGATGTTAAAGAAAATCCAGAAATATTGTTGAATATAGAATATGTTAAAGATTTAGTCAAAAGGATTTTTAGAGAAAGAAAACGGTTGGATTATGACATATATTTAAGTTCTATATATTCATTGTTAACCAAAGGTCCAAAATTTTCAAGATATCTTAAAGAAACAATGAAAAAAACAGCTACATTGTCAGATTATAAATTAGAGGGAATGGCGTCAATATTGGAATCTACATTAAATGGTATAATTCGATTATCTGAATTCGTAATGACAGAGATCAACAAAATAAATACGAAAATAGATTTGATTGAAGGAAAAAAACCTGTTCCAAAAAGTATAGATAGTTCACTACCCGCTCCAGAATACACTTCGACTCCTCCCGTTGCTTCTACCTCAGAATCTAAACCTTCAAAACTCATTTCATATAAAAGAGGTAGAAACGCCAGAAAAGCAGTAATTGATGAATTAAAAGACCTTCTTGAAAAGAGAGGAAGACAGTCTTAAGTCAGGTTATTAGGAATAAAAATTTATCTTGTATTTTCAACAATATAATACCTAAAGGAAGATTGAAAAAATTCCATTTTTTATTTTTAAATTGAAAAGAATATGAAATAATTTATGCCCCATTCATAATTTTTACTTTTGGGGCATATGCTTCATGAACCGCATAATTAGCAAAATTAATACTGTAATGATTACGCCAATGGACTTTAACGTCGTCTAACATTGCTTCCATAATACTATCTTTAACTTTACCTTCTGCACATAAAGTGTTTCCCATTGGAGTTGCTACAATCTCTCCATCTTTTACAACTATTTGGCCATCTTTTATTGTATAAGCTGCTAACGTAAACGCTTTTTCTATAGAATGACCATCCATCTTTTTAGGATCTAAATTGTAAATAGCAACATCACCGATTGCTCCTATGCCTATATGACCTCTATCAGTCATTCCTAAACATTTAGCAGTTCCAGCTCTTGAAATAGTGCTTATATCATATAATGTCAATTCTCGATCAATATCTTTTAATTCGGATTTTTCTGCTGCTTTTTTAGAACATTGATTTAGGAGAATTTCATCTCGGGATTTTTTATCCATAAGCCAACGGATAATTTGTGGATAACTTGTGAATGGCCCGCCATTAGGATGATCGGTTGTCATAAAAATTTGCCATGGATTCTTAGTTAAAAGTATAAGTTCTAATCCTACTGCCCATTGTACTGCATTTACTGCAACTTTTGGACTAAATTGATATGGGACGATACCTGAGCCTGATTCTCCTTCCACTTGTCCATTTATCCATTTAATTCCTGGTTTTGCACCCCATGATGATGTACCGCCTATATGATGAAGTGCGAACTCCCAGGGTCCGTCTGCAGTCATAGTTGTAGTAGCAGCTTTACCAAAAATAACTTGACCTGCATCTACAGTCACATGATCATGAGAATTTAAATATTCAGCTATATCTGCAGCACCAGATTCAAAATCAGCCCAATTAGAGCCTCCATAGGCATTAAATTGGCAATGAGTTAAATGAAATGCTGATTTCCTCCCATCTTTTGGTTTGATCTTATCTACAGCCTTGAAAGTTTCAAGCGTGTGTTCTTTATTTCCTGGATGTCCCAGATTATTTGCATGTACATGAATAGTATGGGGTAATTTCAAAATTTCATTTACTTTTGCTAAACTTTCTAATATTTCTCTCGGAGTCACCTCGAAATGAAAAACTGTTGAATCTAAGCTATCAACATTTTTTCCCCATGCCCAATTTTCAACACCTCCGGGATTTACTATTTTTACGGCATAACCTTTGGTTACTTTTAAAATCCAAGCAATATATGCTGCTAGTTTTTCATAATCCTTTTTTTTGATAAACTCCATCACAAACCAATTATTTCCGAAGAGTGGAAAAGCAGCTTTATCTATAATTGGGATATCTAAAAATTCTTCGTGTGTATGTCTTGCTTTAAGCAAAGGCATTGCAGGTTCAACAACAGTGGTATATCCTAATCTGGCATATCGATATCCCGTAGCCCATGTTGATGGTACAGACCAACCGGTTCCACTTCGAGTTAATTTAGTTCTTTTCTCATTGCATTCTTCAAGTTTATCATCAGGTCTAAAAGAACGTCCTGCATTGACTTTAGTTCCTGCAATATGAGAATGTATATCAACACCTCCAGGCATCACAATCATTCCAGAAGCATCGAGTACTTTTGCATCCCCATTTACTTTTTCAACTATGATTCCATCTTTAATGTGAATTTCTTTCTTTTCACCATCAATATTGTTTAAAGGATCGTATACTAAGCCGTTTTTAATTATTAAATCTGTCATTGCAAATTTCCTATGTAATATATTTGAGCTTGATATTATATTATAATTTATAACTTTTGGAATAAATCCAATATTTTAAAGAATCTATTATTTTTATAAAGTCTTATTATAAATTTTAAGCTTAAATAACCAATACTTTTCAACAAGCGATTTACTACTTTTTTGTATATGTCTAGACTTAAATAACAGTTCTTTTTTGATTATTGTAATCAATGGTTTAAATATAAAATGGGGAGTTAATTAGTAGAATACTGCTCAGTCCATTATTAATTTATACTAGGTATCTATAATGATCACCATTTTCATCGTTGACGACGATCAATCACTACAGAGATTATATAGATTAATTTTGAATGAAGCTGGTTTTGAGATTTTAGATACTGCTATAAATGGGAAAGATGCTATTGAGAAATATAATAAATTTGAAGTAAAACCTGATTTAATTCTTATGGATCATCGAATGCCAATTAAGAATGGGTTAGATGCCATGATTAAAATTTTAGAGATTAATAATCAAGTGAAAATAATCTTCGCGAGTGCGGATACGACTATAAAAAAAAAAGCTATTTCTCTTGGAGCGTGTGCTTTTCTTGATAAACCATTTAAGATGACAGAGTTACTTAGAATTATACAGCATATTGCTAAAGAAACCATCATTGAACAGTAAATTATACTATTTATGTGAAAAACCTCATTAGTATTAGAATTCTAATCATTGACAGAAATTCAAGATTTACTAAAAGGTATTTAGAAATAGCAATGGATTAATATGAAATGTTTCTTATTAATCAGAGAACTGATTGAGTATTTTCTTATTTAATTGTAAAAAAAAAAAGTTGTTAATTAATTTATACTAAAGCTCCACCAATTATTCCTAGCACTCCTCCTGCTAGAGCTACAAAAGAACCAATCCATATACCCCAACTCATAAGTACATCAGGAGGGCCTACTATTGTAAAACTACCCCAAAATACGCTTGCACCTGCGGGACCCCCTAATACTTGTATCATTGCTGCAAAATCACCAAAATCAAGCAGTAGATCAATTAGTAAGAGCAGTGGTCCTAATAGTGTTAATACACCCCCTGCAATTCCAGCACCTTTAGATTCTTTGACAGCTCCAACAATTAAGAGAATAGCACCAATTATCACCAGAATTCCTCCAATTAATTCAAAAGTAGCAAATCCCGTAACAGGCGCTCCAGCTGGTATTGAAGCAATAGTACCTAAACCAGTAATATAAACTCCGACTGTTACTCCTAAAGTGGACATTTCTATTCGATACCAACCCAAAAATTGTGGTACAATGAAACTTAAAGCAACGCTTGCTAATGCTACAATAGCTCCAATTAAAGCAAGAACTTTTCCCATAATTATTACCTTTTTCTTAGTTTAATATATTTTTTTTGTATGATTTATTCTCAAATTTTTTAATTAAAATTTGGATAACGTAAATAATTTCAACTTAATCATTAATAAAGCTTTCTACTTTTTTGTAATATCTCATTAATGTTTCACGCTATTGATCATTGAGTGTTATAATGAAATTTTTCCTTAAAGTGTATTAGAAATATTCATAATCTGGAGATTTTTGAATATTTTATTCAAGTTATTAATAATACTTACATATTAGTGTAATTATTATTCCATTTTAACGCACTAACTACTCAAATATTAAATAGTTCCGAATATAGATTAATATTATATATATAATTGAATCTATTTAATATAAAAAAATATAAAAAATAATAGTGTAATAATATGGGTGCTGGAAAAGTTTTTTGTATTCTAGGAGGAATTTTAACACTCGCAGCGACTTATTTTTTCTCATGGGCTAATATCGGCGGTTTAGCGTATTCCAATATATATAGCTTTTTTATGAATATTGGTCTCATTTTTCAGACCGGTGAAGTTATATGGATCATTTTAGCGATAGTTTTCTTAATTTTTGCAGCTTCAGGAGTTTTAATACTAATAGGAGTGAAAAGCCGAGTTCCTGCAATAATAGGTGCGATCTTTGTTATTGGAGTTAGCGTATACATTTTATTGGTGCTCTTCATCAATTTTGATATGGTAACTGAAGCTTTTTACTTAGCTACCTTCGGTGAAGCTTTAGTTCCGGGTATTATTCCTTTTGATGTGCCTCTACATTTACAGGCGGGAGTTAATGTATCCCTTGGTCTATATCTTCTACTTGGTGGTGGAGTTTTAGGTCTAATTGGAGGAATAATGGGTTCTGATGACTTCTAAACATTTAAATATTTAAAATTTTTTTTTTCATATTTTTTTTAATAACTTGTCTAAATCTTCTAATTCATTTATGTTAACGAATGTAGCAAGGTTCTTATCTAAGTTCTTGATTTGATTTTCAATAGATAAATATTTAATTTTCCATTGAGAGTTTAATAAATTTGTTAATTTATATGATCGAATTTTTAAATTCCTTTTAGCTATCCTTAACCCCTTTTTAACTGGATAAATTGCTATTAGTGGTTCGACAAGTCCATTCTCCCACTGTGGAATACAACAATCAAAATCTTTAGATTGTTCAATCATGTATTTTAAAACTAGTTTTTGTATTAAAGGAGAATCGCATGATAAAATTAAAACCTTTTCATAATTCAATCTATTTAATTCTTTAAATGCTGAAAATAAACCTATCATAGGCGTATATAGAGTTCTATTAGCAAAATCATCTTTTTCATCTATAATGAAAGCAGTTAGATTTTTAATATCAATTTTTCCCATATAATCTTGCACCTGTTCTATAGAATTAGCAACTAAAAATAATTCATAATTAAGATCACTTAATGTATCAAGCAAGTAAGAAATAAGAGGTTTTCCAGAAAATTCAAAAAGTCCTTTATCACTTCCAAATCGACTACTCTTCCCCCCGACTAATATAGCTATTGCTAAAAATTTAGATTTTCTTCCTATTTTTAACACTTTTTTCGTTGAAATATTTAATATTCTATTAAACTAATAATTAAAAATCATATATGATTTAAATTAATTGAAGATAATTAAATTGCTTCTCTCAAATTAATGAATATCATGCTTTTTAAGAAAAAAGGACAAAAAATGATTGTAAAACCTAGAGAGAACTGTGCTATTTTTGGTGTGACCTGTAATGATATTGGTTATTCAGTCTCAAATATTTTGTATCGAGGATTAATTGCATTACAACATAGAGGACAAGAATCAACAGGAATATCACTTTTGAAGACTGGGGGTAAAATATTTACATATAAGAAAAATGGATTAGTTTCAAAAGTACTAAAGGAAAGAATTATTTCAGAATATTGGGGAAATGTTGGCATTGGTCATAACAGGTATGCTACAACTGGAGCAGTAGGATTTAATTCTTCTCTTTATATGCAACCATTCCATTTCAGGAATAATGAGATAGAATTTTCCATGGCTTTTAATGGAACTATAGCTAACTTCGATGAAATTAAAAAGAAAATGGATGAAATGGGAAGGATTTTTATTACTGATACTGATACCGAAGTTTTAGCTCAATTAATTGGATCAATTGCTTTCGGTACTGAGGATTGGCCTGAAATTCTTAAGTTAACAAGCAAATTACTGGATGGTTCTTATTCTTTAATTTTGATGACTTCTGAGGGAGACATCTATGCTATAAGAGATCCTCTGGGATTTAAGCCGCTATGTATTGGTGAATTGAAAACTGAACAACGCAATCTATATTTTGTTGCATCTGAATCCTGTGCAATTGATGCTGTAGAAGGTACTTTCTTAAGGGATGTTAAACCGGGAGAAATTGTGCATCTGAGTCATCAAAAAGATATTCATTCGGAATTGTTAATTAAAGCAAATAGAACGGCCATCTGTCAATTCGAATATGTTTATTTCGCTCGACCTGATTCTAATATTGATGGAATTTCGGTTGCAGAAGCAAGACTACAATTAGGTATGAATTTAGCTAAGAGTGACCCTATTTTAAAAGACTCTGAGATAAGAAAAAACGCGATAGTAGTTCCAGTTCCAGATTCAGGTCGAAGTGTGGCAGTTGGATATGCTAAAGAAGCTAAACTTCCATATATAGAGGGATTAATGAAAAATCGTTATGTACATAGAACTTTTATTATGCCTGCTCAAGCAAAGCGCAAGATTGCTGTAAAAGAGAAATTGAATCCAATAAAAAGCATTGTTAAGGATAAGGATGTTATTCTTCTAGATGATTCTATTGTGAGGGGAACTACAACTCAACAAATTGTATCATTATTGAGAGAAATAGGAGGAGCTAAACGTGTTCATTTGAGAGTAAGCTGTCCTCCAATAGTCAGTCCATGTTATATGGGAATTGATTTTCCTACTAAAAATGAACTAATTGCCGGAAGATTTCAAAATAAATATGGTGAAAGTTATTTGAACGAGGTTCAACGTACAATTGGAGCAGATACCTTATTATATCAAACAGTAGATAATCTAACTCAAGCTATTGGAAAGAATAGAAATGAATTATGTTTAGCTTGTTTAACGGGGGAATATCCCCTCAAATCTGTACAAACATTAGCGGAACTAGAACAATCAATTGTTAAAAGTAGAATTTAAAATATATTTATTTCCTATTCCACTCCATCCCAACAATAAGTACATATCTTATCTTTAGGTAGACCAATAGCTTTAACTAGATCTCCAAGTTTTTGGTATTGTAAAGTCGTTAATTTTAATCTTTTACGAATGACATCAACCATAGCTTTGTAATTATCAGATTCTGGATCAACATAACCTGCAGGATCTTCGATATTCCTTCCTATTAGTTCTTTTATAGCCCACCGTCCAGCTAAATCTAATTCGGAACGAGATCGAGAAAAGTTAAGAAATTTACAACTATAAACAAGTGGAGGACATGCGGGTCTCATATGTACTTCTTTAGCCCCATTTTCATACAATCTTTGAATTGTTTTTCTAAGTTGAGTTCCTCTTACAATTGAGTCTTCGCAAAAAAGCAATCGTTTTTTATTTATTAATTCTTTAATTGGGATAAGTTTCATCTTCGCAACTTCATCCCTTATCTCTTGGTCTTGAGGCATGAAACTACGTGGCCAAGTTGGAGTATACTTAACAAAAGGTCGTGAGAAAGGAATTTTTGCTTCGCTTGCATAACCTAAGCCATGTCCTGTCCCAGAATCAGGGATACCTGCAACAAGGTCAATTTCCACACCATTATTTTTTGCTAAATATGACCCGCATTTATATCGAACAACTTCAACATTTATATCTTCATAATTAGATGCAGGGTATCCATAATAGACCCATAGAAATCCACAAATTTGCAATCGGTCTCCCGGAGGGATTTTTTGTTCAAGACCATTCTTGCTTATGAAAATTGTTTCACTTGGCCCAAGAAATTTAATTGTTTTGTATCCAAGATTTGGAAATGCACAAGTTTCCATTGTTATAGCATAAGATCCAGGTTTTTCGCCAATTATTAGTGGAGTTCTCCCTAGTTTATCCCTCACAGCATAAATTCCTTCATTTGTTAATATTAGAAAAGTACATGATCCATCGATCATATTTTGAACTTTCTGGATTCCATCTTCAAATGTAGTGCCTTGACTAATTATAGTTGCTATCATCTCAGTAGGATTTATATCTCCTCCATGCATCTCTGAAAAGTGAGAACCGTTTTTCAAAGCATTTTGAGCTAATTCTTCCAGATTATTGATTTTTCCTACTGTAACAATAGCAAAAACACCTAAATGTGAGTTAATTATTAATGGTTGATCATCATAATCACTAATAACTCCAATACCCTTGTTTCCGTGCATTTTTTTTATATCTTTTTCGAATTTCGACCTAAACTGAGTCGTCGAAATATCTTTGATGAATCGTTGAAGTCCACCTGAATTTTTTACAGCCAATCCTCCTCTACTAGTTCCTAAATGAGAATGATAATCTGTCCCATAGAAAAGATCTTCTAAACAATCTGAATCTGAAAAAACCCCAAAAAGACCTCCCATTTTATATCACAATATATTTGAACGAAAAAATGCTATTAAATAAAATTATTAATCCAATATGATTTGAAATAGCTGAGATACTCCAATATAATTTAGATAAAAATGTATAATTATTTTACGGTTTGGGCTTCTAGTATTTATTCTCTTTCAAACTCTAGTGACAATGTTTAAAATATCCCCCAATTAATTGCCCTATACTAATACCCGCATCTCCAGGAGGAATCAAATTATGCTCTATAAATTCAAAACCTTCCATTATCAAGTTTTCTTTTATTATTTTTGCGAAGGAATAATTATAAGCAACACCGCCAGTTAACCCTATTTTGTTAATTCCTTGTAGCTCAGCTGCTTCTTTTGCAATCTCAGCAAATGCTAGTCCCAATTCCAATTGAAATTTTGCAGCAATGTCTTCTACATGATTCTTTTTATCTTTGAATAAATCTATTACATCAAAAATGAGTCTCGAACTTTTTATAATAGACATACTATCTCTTTTACTAAAGTTTACTTTTAAATTGATATTTTTGGAGTTACCTCTTGAAGCCAAACATTCAAGTCTCATTGCAGGTTCTCCTCTATAAGTTTTAATATTACACGCCCCTAAAATATATGAAACAACATCAAATATTCTACCTGTAGAGCTTGTTAACGGAATGTTTTCAGAGGGGAATTTATTATTAGCAGTTTCAAATTGCGAAATAATCATTTTTAACTCTGTTTCTTTATATTCTAAATCATTCTGTAATCTTAAACTCTCAAAAATTTTAGATGCTGCTTCAACACCAAGTTTCTTTAATAATATTGATGCTAACATTCGTGCAGGATATTTAGTGCAGCGATCACCCCCTATCATTGGTTGATACTCTAAGTGACCAATTCGATGAAAATTATCATAGGAGCATAACAGTACTTCTCCGCCCCATATATTTCCATCTTCACCATATCCAACGCCGTCAGTACTGATCCCGATGATTTTTTCTTCGAGTTTTATCCTATTTTCTGACATTAATCCTAAAATATGAGCAAAATGGTGTTGAATCGGGTATAAAGGGATTTCAAATTGCGTTGATAATTCCTTACCAAACTTGGAGCTAATAAATTCAGGATGAGCATCACAAGCAATAAACTTGACTTCTGAATCTTTAATTTGGAGTAGATTCTTCATATGAAAGAGTGAATTTTTCAGATGTTCATAGGTTTCCAGATGAGTAACATGTCCAATATGTTGAGTAGGGAATGCTCTATTATATCTTAATACACTTGCTGTTGTGGATAACTCTGGACCTGTTGCAAGAGCGCCTGGAACATCCACTTCGAATGGTAGGGGTAAATATTCTGGAACATAACCTCTGGATCGTCTTATTATTTTTACTTTATTGTCATGAATTCTTAATACACTATCATCAGCTCTTTGGTAGATTGATCTATTGTGGAGAAGGAAAATATCTGCTAAATCTTGAAGTTGGTTAAATATCTCATTATTCTCTATAGCCATAGGAATATAAGATTTATTCCCACTTGTATAAATTAAAGGTTTTTCACCAACATATTGAAATAATAAATAATGTATCCCTGAATATGGAAGCATTATTCCCACATTACTTAACCCTGGTGCTACTTGTTGACTAATGATTGAATTATCGACTAATCCTTTTCTTTCTAGAAGCACAATAGGTCGACGAAATGACGTTATTAACTCTAATTCTTTAGACGAAATTCTTAAGTCATTTTGAATAAATTTCAAATTTGGAACCATTAAAGCAAAAGGCTTGTACTTTCTTTCTCCTTTTATTTTACGGAGTTTCAGAATAGTCTCATCATCAATTAAACTAACCAGATGTGTTCCTCCAATACCTTTTACTGCTACAATTTCGCCTTCATTAATCCTTTTAGCGGTCTCGAGTAAAATAGAATCGATTGAATGATTATCAATGATTTCTTTTTGTTTATTATATAATGTATAATGAGGTCCGCAAATTGAGCAGGCAAATGTTTGTGCATGAAACCTTCTGTTATTAAAATCTGAATATTCTTGAGCGCAAGATTCAGGTTTAGCCTGTTGACAGAAAGGAAACTTAATCATAGTACTCCTTTCTCTATCATAAGGTAATTCGGTAACTGTAGTATATCTAGGACCACATGCTGCACATGCGATAAAAGGATACTTATAATATTTTATTTTTTGTGGATCATTCATATCCTCTAAACATTCATTACAAATTGCGATATCAGGTGGGAGAGTTAAACTTACTCCACGTCCTAGCTCACTTGGTTTAATTTCTAAATTATCAAATTTTTGTGTAGAAGCTATTTCTCTACTCTGAATTTTCTCAATATAAGATATTTCAGGTGCCTTAATTGTAATATTTCTAATAAAATCATTTATATCCTTATCATTTCCTTGGAGTTCAAGCCTAACACCTGCATTACCACGGTTTAAAATTAGTCCTTTTAAATCGAAACTTCTTGCTAAATTAAATAAAAAAGGACGGAAACCTACTCCTTGAACTATCCCTTCAATGTTAATTTCTACAGTTTTTATTACCATTCAAATAAATTAAAATTAAAAGAAATTTAAATCAACTGATTTTTGAATTAGACTCAAAAAATAAAGTAACAATAGCATATTAGAACAAAACAAAAAGAATTAATATTTTATAATGAAAAGAATTAAGTTTTTACTAAAGCTCTTAATGATAATTAAAGACCACCTCTCTATTATGATTAATCCAGAAAATAGATGGGATATACCATATCATAAAGCATTTTTCAAAACGAGTCATAATTCTTATGTCCATTCTATAAGAGAACAGTTAAATAAGGGAGTAAGAGGGCTTGAATACGACATTCATGATAAAAAGATACAGGATTTAGATGATTTTGAAGTATTTCATTTGGAAAAACACATAGATTCACTTCTGGGAGTCGATGGCAATCCTAATGACTTTTTATTGTCTAATTGGCTTAGAGTTTTAGATGATTGGTCTAATGAACAGAATAAAGACCATGCACCAATTACCCTTTTTATTGAATTAAAAGATTCTATTATTGATTCAAATAACGAACCTGAAGAACTATATGGGATTAAGAAACTTAATAAAATTATTTTAGATTCAATCAATTCTAATACACTTTTCACTTATAAAAATTTCAGAGATTACAATTTTAAATGGCCAAACGTAAGAGAATTAAAAGGAAAAGTTATAATTGTTCTTGTAAGTTATTGGGGCGGATATTGGGCAGCCAATGAAGGGGGGTTTGATTCTCGACTACAATATTTAAACAATTCCCTAGAAAGTAAGGATGACTTATGTTTTGTTTCCTGGGTTCAAGAAGATCAGGGAGATAAGGCAATATATCTTAAAGAAAAATGTCATTTCTGGAAATGCAGTCTTGAGTTCAGCACTGAAAGTTTTACTCATAATTCTGAATTCCAAAGAGCAACTCGAGCAGATTTTGATAGAATTGTATGGGGCATGCATGTAAAAACATACTACAATAAAAATTATGAAAATGGATATCGTTGTAATTTCCCTGCAACAGATGTATGGGGAACTGATGAGTATAATTCTTGTTTTCCATGGTCAATTTGAAGATTTGCTCCACGATAATAAATTTTACTTCTAATATCATCTCTCATGATATTTATAATAGATGCTACAGGTTCCTTCCATTGAAACCATACAAGGCCCAATAGGATTAATCTGATTACATTCTTCTCGAAAAAAAGTTTTTTTCTCTAATTGACAAAAAAATTCTAAAGTGCTGTAAAGGGTGTTTAGACCGCTCCTTCTCTCAGAATGATTCTAAAGTGCCGTAAAATGCGTAAAAATGGCTCCTTCTCTCGATGACATAGACAACCTGGTGGAATATCTTGAGATTTCTCAAAGTTATTTTTATTAAATTACGAGTGGAAATAGGGTAACTCGTGTTGATTTTGACAAGATCGTATGGGGGTGTCACGTTAAAACCTACTATAATAAAAACTATGAAAAAGGCTATAGATTTAATTTTCCCTCCACAGTTTCTTGGAATAAGGAAATATATTCGAATAATTTTCCGTTTTCTATTTAATTTTAGGATTTTTGATGATACTTATAATAAATACTGCAGGTTCCTTCCATTGAGACCATACAAGGTCCTATTGGAGAGAGGGGTGTACATTCTTCTCGAAAAAGAGGGCATTCATAGGGGTATAATTTTCCAACCATTACAAGATGACATGAGCATCCAGGAGGGATATCTTGGGATTTTTCAATCTTTATGTCGAATTTTCTGTCAGCATCATATTCTTGATATTTCTCTTTAATGGCTAATCCCCCCTCATAGATCCTTCCAATACCTCTCCATGGAGATGAAACAGGCTCAAAAACATCATCTATTATTTTTTGGGCAACAACATTCCCTTCAGGCTTAACAATCCTTGAATATTCATTTAAAGTATCAAATTTTTTGTCTCTTACTTGCTTTAAAAGCATTAGAATAGAAAGCATGACATCATTAGGTTCAAACCCAGTAATTACATTTGGTATTTTATAACCTTGAGAAAATATTTCATAAGGTTTTAAACCAATTACTGTTGATACATGACCCGGTGATATGAAACCATCAATTTTTAATTGAGACTGACTCATTAAAAGCTCCAAGGCAGCGGGTATTAATTTATGAGCACAAATAACTGAAAAGTTTGAAGGTGGTCCAAATTTTATTTCGTATCCAATTAACGGAGCTGTTGTTTCAAATCCTATAGCAAAAAATATCACTTCTTTATCTGGATTTTCTTTAGCTATTTTAACAGCATCGTTTGGGCCATAAACAATACGAATATCAGCACCCTTTGCTTTTAATTCTGCTAATGATATATTCGTAGCAGGAACTCTTATCATATCTCCAAAAGTTGTGATTATTGTATTATCACGTTTTCCAATTTCAATTGCTTTATCAATATCAGCTGCAGGACATATACATACAGGACATCCTGGACCAGATAAGACTTCTATTTCTTTTGGTATAAGGGTTCTTAATCCATATTTCGAAATTGTATGCTCATGCGTTCCACAGACATGCATAAATTTAACTTTTCTGTCAATTTCCTTAATGATTTTATTTATACTCTCTCTAATTTTACGAGTAAATTCTTTACTTCTTAAAACATCCAGACCAGGAATGTCCATATATTGCACCACTTAACAAATTCGTGGAATTGGTTCGCCTAAAGGCATATCAATAAATCGCGTACCACCTACTATTGTCTTCAAGAAGACTCTTTGAGGATTCTCTACTTTTACTTCACCAATTATCTCTGCATTTTCACCAATTTGAGTTGATTTAATTTTCTTTAATATATTATTAGAGTGATCTGGAGCAACAGCTAAGAGAGCTCTTCCTTCACTTGCTATATTATAAGGATCTAATCCTAACATATCACATATCGCTTGAACTTCTTTCTTAATAGGAACTTTTTCCTCATCAATCCAGATACTTACATTAGATTTTACTGCCCAGTTATTAAAAGCGGCAGCAATTCCTCCACGTGTCGGATCTTTCATAGCATGAATATAATTATTAGTAATATCTGACTCCAAAACATTGTAGATTTCAAGTAATAGTGAGATATCTGATTTTAAGTCTGTAGAAATATTTAGACCTTCTCGAGAAGCCATTAATGCTGTCCCGTGATCTCCAATACTTCCAGTTAGAATAAGATGATCTCCAGTCTTAATGTTGTTATCTAAAATTTTTATGTTTTTATCTTTAATTCCAATACCAGTAGTTGCAATAATTAGATCATTTAAAGTTCCCTTTGGCATTACTTTGGTATCCCCTGCGATTATTGCTACATTAGCTTTTTCTGCCATTTTATTCATTGAATCACATATTTTTTCTAATTGATTAAATTCAAAACCCTCCTCAATGATTATCACGGATGTTAAAGCTAATGGTTCAGCACCCATCATTATAATATCATTAACGGTTCCACAAATGCTTAATGTTCCTAGATCTCCTCCAGGAAAAAATAAGGGATAAACAGTATGACCATCAGCAGTAACTACAATTTCTTTATCATAATCTTTTAAAGGAATTGTTGCTCCATCGTCTAGTTCCTTCAGTCCAATTCCATCATTTACACTCTTATAGGGAATATTTTTTACAATAAACTGGATTAGATCTTCTTGTAAGGCTCCACCAGCCCCATGGGCCAAACGGATTATATTTGAGCTCTCTTTTTTTTCACTCATAATAGAATGAATGAATTGAAAATTAAAAGAATTTATGTTATTTCATAGGTGATTGTTAAAAGGAGGTACTAAAGTAATTTAAGTATGGATTCTATTGAATCTTTTGCTACTTTATATGGATCTTCACTCCAAATTTGTTCATTGAATAGTTCTAAAGAAAGCCACTTATCATAACCAATACCCTTTAATTTTTTAATAAACATTTCAAGGTTAAAAAAATCTTGACTAGGCAAAACTCTATGTGAATCTTGTAATTCTTTATAAGGCTTCTCAATGGCATCATTAATATGGATTAACCATAATTTCTTTGGCTCAATTGATTCTAATTCTTCTATAGAATGTTCACCAACGAAATAATGAAATGTATCAATAATTAATCCCATATCTGGTAACTCTTCATGCTCGATAATTTTTAATGCTGTCTCGACTTTTCTTACAGAACAATTTGGAAAGCCAAGTGGCTCAAAACCGAGTTTAAAATCATAATTTTCTGCTAATTTAGCAATTATTTTCAATCTCTCTATAGTCTTAGAAATAATTTTTTTTGGCCTTATATCCAGATTTTTAAGAAAGCTTGGAACAGCAATGATCATATCACAGCTGATTTCATTCCCAATCTTCATTAGTCTCTCAGTATATTCTAGGATTCTTTTAAATTTATCTTCTGGACATAGGGAAAATAATTCAATTGCATTAAAGGTTATGCATTCAAGATCATTTTTCTCCAATAATTCTTTTAAATCTTGAACTTTATATTTCTCAAGATATTCAAAGGTCTCGTCTCGTCTCAGTTCAACACCTTGAAAGCCCGCTTTAGCAATCGCATCCAAGAAAATTTTCATTGGAGTTTTCATTAATGTTGCTTGATTTATCGCTAATTTCATATAAAAACTTAGGTTCTATTCTTTTATTTAATTAAGGAGTGAATTATTTATTTTAATACTTCTTTTTTATTTTTCCTTAAATTGTTAAATCTTATTGATATAAATCTCAATTTCGAGTAAAATTATAGAAAAAAAAAAGAAAATAAAAAAAATTTTTTAATTGATTATTTCTCGTTAATTACATATTTATGATGGAATCATTTTCAAAAATTAAATCTATAACCTCTTCTGAGGAAACTAATCTAATTTTATCAGAGATGAATTTATTTAAGCCTCGTAAATCTATATGTTCCTTACATGCGACAACAGATTTTTTTTGATTAAGAGCTTGTGAAACAGCTTTATTAGACTTATTTGCAAAATACACTGCATTTTGGAGTAAAAGAATCGTAACATCATCTTCATCAGTATGTTCCATAGCAAGTTCCACTCCTGTTATATCTTCACTCGTAATAAAATACAAAACTTTTTTGCCCATTTTTATCAAACCTCCTAAAACGGTATTGTTACGGTTGAATCTTCAATCATTTTCAAAATCTCACCATGCTCTTTTATCTCCACTTCTTCAATCAAGTCCTCTTTAGTAAGACCCAGATCATCAAGTGATTTTTTATCTACAAAGATATCTAAATCAATGTTTTTTAAAAAATCTATATGCATTGAATACATTGTTTTATCGGTATCTTTAAGAAAGGTATATACTCCCTCACTAATAGCAATCGTTATGGGATCAAAATCCGCACTTACAGCAACTGACATTCTTAATCCTTCAACAGGATAAAGGGTTCCATGAGGAGGTTGCCGTAAAAGTATAACAACATTTTTTTCTTCTGACATTTTTTATCACCTCAACATATTACTACTAATCTATCAGTTTCTTCGATAATCTTTGCAAGGTCTGGCGTTCCAGCTCTTTTGACATCTCCACATTCTCTCTTTAGACAGTTCTTCATGGTTCCTCTTACTAAAAGACAGAGATTACATAATCTTACAGTAGCACCTTTTTCAAGAATTTCTTTAAAACCTTCTTCAATGTTGTATATTCCTTCAATAGCTTTTTGATTCTCTAAAGCGGCATTAACAGCATCCATATAGCAAAATATTCGAACTTCATGCCCTTTATCTAACGCTTTACTCGCTAATTTGCAAACGGTTTCAGCAGATTCTGCCTGGTATGGTCCATTGAAAAAAAGAATTCCAAGGCGGCTCATTTTAACTAATCATCTCCAGAATTTAATCTTTTCTCCACATAAATAGAAGATAAGCTGCAATCCAACATCCTAATATTATGAAAACACCTACGACAATACTATGTATTGATAATTGAGGTACTCCACCTAGAATATTGGTTATATTACATCCCGCTGCTGTTATAGCTCCAAATCCCATTAGACCTCCACCAAAAAATTGCTTTAATAGTGTAAATCCATCTGGAGCTCTAAACTTAAACTCTTTAGCGATAATCGCACTGATGAAAGATCCAAGGATAATTCCAAAGATAATAAAACCAGGCCAACCACCGAGAGTTTCAGCAACAAGCCATTGATTAATTTGTCTCCAGCCTCCTGTAATACCTACTACTCCATTACTAGCTACATAACCCGCAGTTAAGATCAATCCTATAAGTATTCCAGTTGCCCACCAAGGATATGCTTTTTTGAATGTCGCTTCTTTGAAGTTTTCGAATTTTATCAAAGGTTCATTCGCGTCTCTTCTTTTCTTAATTGCTGGCCATGCCCAGAAGTAGAACATAAGAGCAATTCCTACTAAACCAACAATAAGCATAAACACTGGTGTCATCGTTGTATCAAAATTTCCAAAAAGTGTAATTTGTCCCAGGTTTACTTGTTGAAGAAAAATTCTAGCATCAGCTAAAACACCCCAAGACGCCATTACGGCACCTAAAGTCAATCCAATAGCTGCGACCATAGAACCCATCATTCCTTCTCCTACTCGATATGTTGTTCCACTCGCACATCCTGCTGCAAGAACCATTCCAATACCAAAAATTAGACCTCCAATTATTGCACCCCATGGTTGAAAAGGTTTCGGAGCTAAATCAATGACTCCAGCAAATGCAAAAATTGCAAAACCAACCATTAATACTACTAATGATACTGCAACCGCTTTAGCTAATTTATACTCTTTCAGTAGTAATATATCTCTGAAGGCAGAGTTCATGCAAAATCTTCCACGCTGTAATATAAAACCAAATATGGCTCCAATTATGAGCCCCGCTACTAATGCGTACCAAAAATCCATTTTCTTTTCACCTTATTTTATTTGGATGAGAATCTTCCAAGAAGAGTCTCCGGTTTTATCTACAGATAGCACTTCATGCCCCATTGAGCTCATGGTTTCAGGAATCCTTTCTGCTGATAGAGGATAATCAACTAGAATTTCAAGTACTTCTCCCGACTTCATTTTTTTAACTCTTCTTTTACTTTTTACATCTGGATATGGACAGACATCGCCCGTGCAATCCAGTGTATCTGTAATATCTACCATATTTATCCAACTTTTTTTTTTGTGTTTTTTTTTTATTTGAATAATCATTCAATACAAGAACGATAATACTAATGGGATTTTAAAATATTTAAAATTAATGAAATTTAATTCTATTCACAAAATCTATAGAAATATTGAGATAATTTTTTGAATAATTATTTAAAATATATATGAAATAATCAGCTTAAAATAATCAATTAAAATTTATGAATATTTATTCATTTCCATGAATTTAATTTAAATAATAATGTCTAAAAGTAGACTCAATCAGAAATTTTTAATAAAGTTATGAATACATTATCTCAACTAATTTTTTTTATTACAAATTAGCTAATTTAAACAGATAAAAAAAAAAACAAAAATTGATAAAAAATGGCTGTAAAAGTAGCATTCTTACAAAATTCTGATTGCTGGGGGTGTCATCAAAGTTTACTCAATCTGCATTTGGGTTTACTTAAAGTACTTCCAGCATTAGAGATTGTCTATTGGCCAGCTGTAGTAGATTTCAAATATGATTCATTAAAAGCCAGAGAAGACGGAGAAATTATTGTTGGCTTTGTTGAAGGAAGTTTACGAACAAAACATGATATTGAACAGACAAAACTATTACGTCAAAAAAGTGCTTTAATTGTAGCTTTTGGAAGTTGTTCATGTTATGGAAATGTGCATGGATTAGCTAATCAATGGAGCAAAGATAACTTAGTAAAACGTAAATTTTCTGAAGTAGAAAGCATAGCTGATGGGAGTGGAGGAGAACCAATGGTGAATACACCTGGTTTTGCAGATAAAATAGTACCTGTTGATGAAATTATAAAAGTCGATGCTTATTTGTCTGGCTGCCCTCCAAAGCCAGAAGCAATCGCAAGCGCTGTAGTTTTCT
Source organism: Promethearchaeota archaeon (assembly GCA_019058425.1). Classification (GTDB taxonomy): domain Archaea; phylum Asgardarchaeota; class Lokiarchaeia; order Sigyniarchaeales; family SOKP01; genus Loki-b32. Next base: position 9,491 of record JAHPYZ010000051.1, on the reverse strand, counting down.
TACTCGGTCAGAAGCCATTCCCAATGAATGACTTAGCATTCTGCAATGATTGTAGCATTAAAGACAATTGTTTATTGGAAAGGGGCAAACTTTGTTTTGGGCCAATCACTAGTATCGGATGTAGCTTAAAATGTACGACTAATGATAATCCTTGTGTCGGTTGTTTTGGACCTGCGAAGACTGTTGATTCCAGAGCTGAAAAACTAAATAACATGGCAAACAATCTTGGGACACTAAGTTCAGGAGATAAGAAGAGTGTGCATGAATTTTTACCTCTGTTTTTAAATGTACCTCTCATGGCGGGATTTGATTTAGCAGGAGATATTTTAAAACAAATTAAAAAACGTGGATCTCCTGAAACACCATTAGCGAATCTCCCTCCTACAACAGAAGAAATAGCAGGTAAATTAATGGGATATCTGAGAGATAATCGTGATCTTATTGAAATTTCAAATGTTTGCGATACATGTCCAAGAATTATAGGAAGTAAATCAACAATGACTAAAGTTTTACGCGATTACGAAGGGCTTCCAAATATGGAAGATTGTTTTATTGAACAGGGCTATATTTGTGCGGGGCCTATTACTAAAGCTGGTTGTGGCGGTATGTGTATAAAGGTTAATTCCCCTTGCACGGGTTGTTATGGTCAAACAGAATGGGGTGTTAATCAAGCAGAGAGATTCGCTGATACAGTGCTTAAAACTTATAACGTGAGCTTATCTAAAGATGAATTACTATCTCAAGTAAAAGATCATCTTGGTACTTTTGAGAAATTTACATTAGCAGCAAATAGAAATTTTAAAGGAGGCGAATAAAAAATGGGAAAAGAGATAGTAGTTGAGCCTGTAACTCGATTAGAGGGGCACAACACGTTAAAAGTAAAGCTTGGCGATGATGGAACCGTTCAAGATGTTCAATTCAGTATTACTTCTACAAGATTTTTTGAGAAATTTCTAGAAGGAAGATATTGTGAACATATTCCACGAATTACACCAAGAATCTGTGGAATTTGTCCGATCCCGCATCATCTCACGCCTACAAAGGCAGTAGAAGATGCATGGGGGATTCAGATTCCTCCAGCTGCTTATAAATTGCGACAATTATTACAAAACGCAAAACAATATTCATCACACGCATTACACTTCTATGCCCTTGCTGCTCCCGATTTCTTATTAGGACCCATGGCAGATCCTGCATTAAGGAATGTTGTACATGTAATTAATAAGATGCCCGATGTTGGAGCAATGGCATTAAAGATGATGGATTTTGGTCAAAAATTATGTCAAGCAATTGGAGGTAAATCAGTACATCCAATAGTTGCTATTCCTGGTGGCATGAAAAAACCTTTGGATGAAACTGTTCGTGATAAATTTCTTGCTGAAATAAATGATCAGGTAGAATGGACAAAAAAGACCGTTGATATTGGCTTAAAAGTCGTCGAAGATTATTGGGACGTTGTAGCTAATGTAGGTGTTGTTCCAACTTATTATGTTGGAATGACAAAGAATGGAGTTCATGATATTTATGATGGAGATATTCGTATTGTTTCTCCTACAGGAGAAAAATTTGATTATGCACCTCAAAATTATTTAGAGGCTTTAGGAGAACATATCCCTGAACATTCATATGCAACTCATATGTATTATAAACCAGCAGGATACCCTGAAGGTATTTATCGAGCGAACACATTAGCAATGATCAACTGTTCTGATAAAATGGCAACTCCACTAGCCGATGAAGCATTACAAGCAATGAGGGCTAAAATTGGAAATGTACCACACCATACTTTCGCATATCATTGGGCTCGATTAATTGAATTAGTTGAGTCAATTGAAGTCATCGCAACACTTCTTCAAGATGATGATGTGGTTAATCCTGATTGTAAAACATTAGATGTACAACCACGAGAAGGAAATGGAGTAGGTGTGACTGAAGCTCCTAGAGGATTACTTCTATATAATATATGGTCGGATGCAGAAGGAATTTGTAAAAAGGCAAACCTTTTGGTCGCAACAAACCATAATATTGCAGGGATCGAAAAGACATTAATGCATGTAGCTAAACAAGTATTTGAGGATAAGGCTTTAGAAGGCCTTAAATTACCAGAACCATGGATAAAATAAACTAAATCAAAATTTAGAGAGTGAACTAAAAATATGAGTGATATACCAGAAGGAGTAGTAAATGTATTAGAAATGATAGTTCGATGTTTTGACTGTTGACTATCGTGTGCTGCTCACATCACTGTGGTTGATGAGAGTGGTGAAGAAATTTACTCTCGTAAGCTGCATGTTGGTTTATAGGATGAAATATCCAATAAAAATTATAGATTGGATATGACTGCCCTTGCATGGGTAAAAACCAACAAATAAAAAAAATTGAATAAAATACTCGAAAAAAGTGATAAAAAATGGCATTACCATTAGGTATAGATTTTGAATTTAGGAAATTAATAATGGACGTTCATGTGTCATCTGATAAAATCAAATACTGTTATCAATGCAACAGATGTACAGATAACTGTCCTGTCGCAGCAGTTCAGAATCCGTTTTATAATGAAATTACAAATTGCTTTGACCCTAGATTAATAGTGTTAACTACACTTTTAGGGTATAAAGATGTTGTAATGGCTGTGGCGGGGACAAAATCTGCCTTGATTCCATGGGGTTGCACTGTATGTGATACGTGTGATACTGTTTGTCCTCAAAACATTGAGGTTACAGAGATTATTACTTTAGCGAAAAATGTAACTACTGGGGCTGGATTAGCGCCAGATAATGTTGTAGCTCAAGCAAAAACAGTTTTTGAGAGCGGAAAAGCGATTCCATCTCAACCAGCAATCGAGAGAAGACGTGAGCAATTAGGTTTACCAGCTGTTGTTGCACCTGATGTAAATGAAGTACAAACTTTATTAAAGGCAATAGGTGCAGATAAAAAATTATAGAGGAGGTTAAAAAAATGACAGAATATAAAATGTTTGAAGGATGTGTTATTGGAAACAGAATTCCATTTATAGAAGCCGCCTCGAGGAAAGTTTTTGAAAAGATTGGGGTTCAAACGTCACAAGCTCCATTTGCTTGTTGTCCAGATCCTACAGGAGTAAAAAGCTTTGATAATACAGCTTGGCTCGCATTAGGTGCTCGAAATATATGTTTAGCAGAAGCTGAAGGTAAAGATATAATCTCGCTTTGTAATGGTTGTACAAACACTCTTCGTGGAGTACAACACCAGTTGAAACATGATTCCAATAAAAAAGAAGCCATCAATAAGGAATTGGCAAAAATTGGAAAAGAATATAAAGGTTCTATTGATATAAAACATTTTGTAGATGTTTTAAGATCAAAAATAGATACTGTTAAAGGTGCAATTACAAAGCAAATGAGTGATCTAAAAGTTGCTTGTCATCCAGGTTGTCATTATATGCGACCTGAAGAGTGGATGGAATCTGATGATCCCATGCGTCCAAAAAATTTGAAAGAAATCGTTGCTGTTTCAGGAGCTAGTGTAGTTGATTATGAAGAATTGGGATTATGTTGTGGAAATGCTGTAGCAGGTCCATTCCCAGAACATGGAGATGCGATACTAAAACAAAAATATGATTCAATCAAGAAAGCTGGCGCAAATTGTATTGTTGTAAACTGTCCCGCATGTTTTCAACGATTAGACGGAGAACAACGAAATCTTTCAAAGAAATTTGAAATCGAATATAATATTCCGGTATTATATATAACAGAATTATTAGCTTTAGCTATGGGTGTAAATTCTGAAGAGATTGGTTTAAAAAACCATCGAACCAGACGAAATACAGCTATAGAAAATCTTTAAGCTAAAATCTATAAAATTTTTTTATTTTTTTTTTTCTTTCTTAAGCATTGTAATTATGATTGTAAAGTTTAAATAATAAAGAATTATTTAATAAATTGGAATTTTATAAATTTGTACAATTATATTATTCTATTGTATTTATCTTAGGGATTATTATTTAACTAGCAATATATAATAAAATATAATTAAGATAATCATGTTTAATTTGAAGCGTGACGTTCCTTGGTTTTTTCAATATCTAGAATATTATTATCATGTTTTCCTAAATGTAAGATTCAATAATGGAACTGATATAAAAAAAGTAATTAAGTTTGCAATAGATGTATCACTTCAGGGATTTGAAGGATTACTATTCTATATGTATATGCCAGATTTCAAAAAGATCAAATTTGATCTTTATAGACATTCTATTGATCAAGCTTATGAAATTTCTGATTTGGATTTTGCTTTAAATAGTACCACATCAAATTCATTAGATCTAGTAATAATTCCTTTTGGATATTTTAAGGATGAGCATAAATTCTATTTGGATATAAAAAGCAAGGAATTAGAATCTAGTTTTGAGTTGCATGCATGGGCACCTTCAAATTTATATAAACATGTTAAATCTGTTATTAGAATTGATAATAAATATACTGAACTTATCCCGATAGATGATTTTAAAGGATATTTCTTTCAATTTAGTGGTTCATTTAAAGGAAATGAAACGGGAAGGTTGTTTGATTTAATTAATTTACTTGTAGATATAGATAAAACTGTAGATGAATTAGATAATACACCTCTTTTCTATGCAATGGATTCAGAAATAAAGAAATTAGTTACAAAAAGCAATGAGTATTTATTTGAGTTATGCCATACATCGGTTTCATTAGATACAAGGAATATTTTAAGAGAATTAGAACGTTTAAAGTATAATATTGATAGTCTTTCAAAAGAAGAAATTTTTAATTGGTTAGATGATTTAGTGAATTTCTATTCAGGAAAACAATAGTTTTTTATTAAACCTCAATTAAAATTCATTAATTATAGCGTAAAAAAGATAATTTTATTTATCCACCATTATTATTAGAAATATAAATTAGTCCATAAACTGCTTATTTGTTATGTGCTTAGCAATACCAGGAAAAATCTTAAAGATTGACGGAAACTCTGCTCTAGTGGATTTTGATGGAATAAAACAAAATGTAATTATTGCACTAATTCAAAATCCTGAGATTGGGAAATTTGTTATCGTTCATGCTGGCTATGCAATAGAAATGATTAATGAAAAGGAAGCTATGGAAGCTATAGAGCAATGGAAAGAAATTGCTGAAGATCAGGATTTAGATCTTACAGATATGATTTAAATATCTACAGATCAAATAGTTCTTTTTTTAACTTTTTTAATTTTTCAAATAAAGACATAATGGAGATAATGCCTTCTGAATTTGAGTTATAGTCGATTGGTGATTTACCTTCTAAATCAGCCTTTCCTATCTCTGGGTCAAACGGAACCGTGTGATAAAGTGGAACGTCCCAATTTTGTATCTTTTTATTGATAATTTCTCTTTGCGATTCATCAGTTATCTTATTTGCAACTAGATAAATATTTATCACTCCTAATTTCTTAGAGAGTTCTATAATTTTCTTACATAAATCTAAAGATTTTTGAGAAGGTTCTGAAATAACTAGCATAACATCGATGCCTTTCGCAGTGCCGCGCCCTAAATGTTCAATACCTGCCTCAAAATCGACTATTATTACTTCATCTCTTTTAACAAATAAATTATATAATAGGGTTCTTATTAGCGCATTTTCTGGACACAAACATCCCGTAGCGGGCTCTTCAATTCCGCCTAAAACCAATAATTGTAAACCATCTGGACCAGAAACCTTATATTTGTCAGGAATATCAGAGACATTAGGATTTATATTATACACACCTGGTCCAGCTCCTTCAACGTTTGTTCTTTCTTCAATCATCGATTTCATTTCTTTAATTGGGACAATTTGATCTTTTGTTTTATCATCAATACCTAAAGTGTAACTAAGATTCATTGCTGAGTCATTATCAATCGCAAGAACCTTAAAGCCGTCCTTTGCGAACATTCTTGCTAAAATACCCGCGATTAAAGTTTTTCCAACTCCACCCTTTCCACTTACTGCGATTTTCATGATTAATTTATTAGTTATTCCAAATAAAATAAACTTTCTTTTTATAGATTCTAATAAATTGGGATTAAATTCAAAATTGGAATAATTTTAAGACCTCTGAATATAATATTACATAAGAGTAATAAAACAAAATTGCGATGCCGATAATTCAAGAATTATTAAGGGATGACTATTCATTTGAACAAGCTGAATTTATCTAGTTGAAATACCAAGAAAAAATCGAAAAACAAAAAGAAAAAAATTCGTTTTCAGGGATTAAAACAATTAACACTGTGGCTGGAGTAGATGTCTCATATTATAAAAAAGAAAAATATGAATATGGTATCGCTTGTGCAGTATTATGGGACTTAGATAAAGATAAAATTGAAAATTATTATATTTCTAGAGATCGTATCAACTTTCCATATAAAGCAGGATTTTTGGGATTTCGAGAATGCAAAATTTTATCAAAAGTATTATTGAAACTTCCAAAAAGACCAGATCTCTTAATGTGTGATGGTCATGGAAAAATTCACCCAAGGAGATTTGGAGAGGCTGTCCATCTTGGATTGGCGCTAAATATTCCTAGCATGGGTATAGCAAAAAATCCATTCATTGGATATTCTGAGTGGAAAAAACTCGAGAATAACAAAGGCAATAAATCACCAGTATGGGCAAAAAATCCTAAGGAAATTAATCAAAATTCGTTAAATGAAATTTTAGGATATGCAATTTGTCTAAGTGATGATTTAAAACCAGTTTTTATAAGTGAAGGTAATAAAATAAGCATTGAAGACGCCTTAAAAATCTGTTTAGAAACAACCAAAAAACATAGGCAACCAGAACCACTCTTTTTAGCAGATTCTATCTCTAGAAAAGAATTAGATAATTATTAGTAGCTCATCTTACCCATATCTTGCATTTTTTTAGATACTTCCATTAATTCATTGAAAACTTTTGCATTTTCTTCTGGATCTACGATCTTTAATAATTTTTCATTAAGTTCTTTCATTTTCATTGTTAATTCGATGAATTCTTGCGGTGGATCTATTTGATATTGGTATTCTTTCTTTCCATCTTTTTTTATCTTAATATATACCCATTTTTCTGCTTTTTGACTCCAGTTCCATCGTCCTACAGTGAATAACCTTCTTCCCATCCTAAATCTCCTGTTAAAAAGAACATGTATGTTATTTTAAAGTATAATAATTTATGAATACGTCCAAAATTAAATACAGATTTGTCTAAAGAATTTTTGCTTCTGAAATCTCATTTAATAATTTAAATGCAAGCTCTCTTACATCAACATCATCATCTTTTATAAGCTTTTTTAAGAGGGATGTGAATTCTTCATTTTTTTTCTCAAATTTACTGAGAGCTTTTATTATATTATATCTAACAATCCAATCTTTATCATTGATCATTTCAAACAAAGCATCATAGACCTTTTTATAATGTATATGACTTAATATTTTTATAGCATTTCTTTTAATCTCACTATTACTACTCTTTAGATCTTCTAAAAGTAAATTTATTACAGCTTTCTTATTATCATCATCGAATAAATAATACATTCTGCTAAATAAAGAAACTTCAACTCGTTTTGGGATACTATCTAAAATTTTTAGTTCTTGAATATGCTTTTTTTGGATCAGCACTTCTTTCTCGCTTAATTGTTCTATCATCTTCGTGAGCTTCTGATTTTCTTCTTTATATTTAGAAATCTCATTCTTTAAATTATCATATTTCTCTCTTAGTTCAGCAAATTCTAATGCCTCTTCTGTCGAGACTATAACTGGCTCATTACTATCCTTTAATTGAGTCTCCAAATATTTGATTTGAGCTTCAAAATCCTCTAATTCGGCAGAAAGGACACTAATTTTATCATTAGCGATTTTTAACTCTTCTGAACCTGTTTCATTTCGTTCTGTCAATTTAGATTTTAATAACTCTATCTCAGATGATAAGATTTCATTCATTTCATTAGCAGATTCCAATTCTTCTGTTCTTGTTTTATTATCTTCTGTCAATTTAGATTTTAATAACTCTATCTCAGATGATAAGATTTCATTCATTTCATTAGCAGATTCCAATTCTTCTGTTCTTGTTTTATTATCTTCTGTCAATTTAGATTTTAATAACTCTATCTCAGATGATAATAAAACATTTGTTTTTTTTACAAATTCTAACTCTTCTGAACTTGTTTCACTGCGTTCTGCTAGTTTGGATTTTAGAGATTCTATCTCAGATGACAATAGTAAATTCGTTTCTTTTAAAGATTCTAACTCTTCTGAATTTGTTTCAGCACGTTCCGTTAAATTGGAATTTAAAGATTCTATCTCAGATGACAATAGCAAATTCGTTTCTTTTAAAGATTCTAACTCTTCTGAATTTGTTTCACCACGTTCCGCTAATTTGGATTTTAAAGACTCTATCTCAGAAGATAAAATTCTATTCATTTCTTTAGCAGATTCTAATTCATCTGTTTTTGTTTCATTTAATTCTACTAATCTAGTTTTTAATGAGTCTATTTTCGAAGTTAAAATTGAACTTTTTTCTTTTGCAGAATCCAATTCTAATGAAATTGCCTCATTTAAACGTTCTTGAAATTTTGCTTTAAGTGATTCCAATTCTACGCGTAATAATCCATTTTCCTCCATAAGATGAAAGTTTAATCTTTTAATGTTAACTAATTCTTCATTGATTTCGGGTTCTTCATCCTCTTCTTCTATTGGTTCTTCAATCTCAATCTTTGTTAGTCTTAACTCATTGAGTTGGTTTTGTAAAGAATTAATTTCCTTTCTGTAATCTTGATTCTCATTACTTAATTGCACAATTTGCATTTGAGCATCAAGTAATTCCTGATTATTTAACTCAACTACATTTAGTTCTCCAGTATTCTCGATATTTGCTGTTAAATTATCAAACCTATCATTTAATCTGTCAATAATACTCTGTTTTTCATTTAATTCATATCTTTGAGAAGTAACAATATCTTTTAAAATATCAATTTCACTGGGAAGTTCAAATCTTTCAATTTGTTCATCTTTTATTTGGCTACTAAGACTTTCAATTAATAAATTTTGCTCTTTTTCAGTAGATTTTAGTCTATTTATTTCCTCTTTTAAGGATGATATTATCTGTTCTAATTCTGCTTGGGAACGTGTTTTCTTTTCAACAGTATTAATTATGTCTTTTATATCTTTGCTCATGATCAATACCTCAAATCGATTTTATTAAGTAAGAAAAATAGGTTATTCATTAATATAAATATAGATAATATCTTTAAATTTTTAGGTTGTTAAACGAGATTTCAAAGAATTATAATAAAAAGAATTGAAAAAAAAGAATCTGTTAATTAAGTATCTATAAAATTTTAATCTCTAAGATTTTATCACCTTGGACTATCGAATCAACAATATCTTGATCTGAAGTATTGATTACTTCCCCAAATATCGTATGTTTATTGTTAAGATGTGGTGTAGGTACATGTGTAATAAAAATTTGGGATCCATTAGTGTTAGGTCCTGCGT